>CAZYOX010000126.1:0-10982 GCA_964649285.1 uncultured Bryobacterales bacterium
CCGCGCCCTTCATCGAACCAGCCGAAATCGGCTAGGGTTGGCGTCGCCTCCCTGTCTCCGCTTCGACCGCCTGCGTTGATTTCCGGCACGCTCCCAGGGTACTTGACCAAGCTGCGGCCCGATGGCGTGACTGCGGAGAGTCGCGCGGCGCCCCTATACTGGAAGCGCTTAGCAAACCTCGCGGCCATGTCTGATTGCCCGCCCACCGAAACCAACAGCTGTGAATACGTTATTCTGACCGGCCTCAGCGGCTCGGGAAAGGGAACGGCCCTGCGGGTTTTTGAAGATCTGGACTATTACGCCGTCGACAACTTGCCCGTTGAGCTGATCCCCAAGTTCGTGGAACTCTGCCGCTCCTCTGATGAGATCCAGCGCGCCGCACTCGTGGTCGACGTCCGCGAAGGCATCGGCCTGCGCAAATTTCCAGAAGTTTTGGCCGAACTGAGAAAAGAGGCGCCCGCCACGCTCCTGTTTCTAACCGCTGGAGACGATGTCTTACAGCGGCGGTTCAGCGAGACGCGCCGGCCGCATCCGTTAGGAAAGTCCGATTCGGTGCTTGAGCAGATTCGGACTGAACGCGATCGGTTAGCGCCGATCCAAGTTTTAGCCGACTTGACGATCGACACATCGCGCTACAACGTCCACGATCTTCGTCGGCTAATCATTGATCGGTTCGGCGAGACGGCCCGCAAGCCCGTCTTGCTGGTGACGCTTGAGAGTTTCGGCTTCAAGCACGGGGTGCCGATCGACAGCGACATGGTTTTCGATGTCCGGTTTTTGCCCAACCCTCACTACCTGCCTGGCGGCAAAGAGATGACCGGACACGACCAGACAGTGATCGACTACGTCTCTTCGTTCCCGCAGACCCACGAGTTCATCGAGCGCGTATCCGATTTGCTGAACTATCTAATTCCCCATTACGCCGCCGAGGGTAAGAGCTATCTAACGATCAGCATTGGCTGCACGGGCGGCCGCCATCGGTCGGTCATGATCTCCGAAGAGATTCGGCGGCGTCTGGATACGGCGGGCCATGTCGTCAAGGTCGTTCACCGGGACATTGCCAAGGGTCAATAATCCACAGGCCCAGACAACCGAAAGGAAGGGCGCGCGCGTCGAATCCATTACACTCAAAGGAGTTCGTATGCGCGGTCTGCTTCTGATCCTTGCACTCGTCTTGCCGGGCGTCGCTTCGGCGCAATTCGAACAGGTTGCGCCGGAAGAGCTCGTTTCGTCTCTGACTTCGCGCGTTTCTGCGTTCTATAAGGCATTCCAAGCAGGCCAGTTCCGCCAAGCTGAGGATTTCGTCGACGAGGAATCGAAGGAACTCTACTACAACGTTCAGAAGAACCGCATCATGGGCCACGAGATCAAGAGCATCACCTGGGCCGATGATTTTCGCTCCGCCCGGGTAATGGTTGTGGCGATGTCGATCGTTCCCATGGTGTCGAACGGAAACAAGCCTGTACCCGTTCCCGTTGCCGGCACATGGAGTCTTATCGACGGCGAATGGTACCTCCACCTAACGCCTCCCGATCAACGCAAGACGCCGTTCGGCATAGCCAACCCGAGCGCGGCAGCCGATCTCGGTCAACCGGCGGGCACGATGATTCCGCAGGGCGACGGGGTGAAGGTTCCCTCGCTCGCGGACATGCGCCAAATGATGTCTCTGGAGGAAACCAAGGTCGTATTCCCCGCAGGCATGACCGAGGCCTCCGTCAAGACGATTGCCCTCACCAGCCAAGCTCCGACCGGATTCGTTCTGAGCGTTGACCCGACGGGAAGTCTTCCCGAGGGGCTGACGGTACAGATTGAACCGCGGGACGTGCAACCCGGCGGCACAGGGAATATTGTCATCACCTACGACCCTACGGTGGCGAGGCTCTCGGGTGAGCGCACGCTGCACTTTGAAGTAAGCCCCACCGGGCAGCGCATGGAAGCGACGGTCGAGTTTGAGCAGGGTGACGCCCCAGAGCCCGGCAACTAGTCGATCTAGAAGCCTCCCAATTCAGCCTTAGCCAGCCGGACTGCAATCGGCTATCGGGTAGAATCGAGCCGAGAGTCTGCTCTCAAAAAGGAGCAGTCCGCAACTCCAGTGCCAGTTGACAGCTTCACCGACGGACTCGTGTTGCAGGGGCGCCGAGTCACTCATCTGGCGGTGCTCCGTTTAGGCCTAACCCTGGGATACCTATGTATCGAGGGAGCGGGAGCGCTCGCGGGAGTCGCCAACGTCAGCGCAATCGTCGGAGCCGTCGTCGTTGTCTACAGCGCCGGCCTGTTGCTTTATCGCAGAAGCCCGCGCGTACGCAGCTCGCTGTCGCTGATCCTTGCCGTCGACCTGACGGCGATGGCTAGTTTGGCGTTGCTCAGCACTTCGGCGGAAACAGGCATCGCCTTGCTGTTGTTCTATTTTCTGGTGATCGAATCGGCCTTGCTGCACGACGCCAGGGAGGTCTTGATCGTCACCGCCGTGAGCGTGGCGTTCTGGCTAACACGGCTCTTTGTCAGCACGCCCAGCGACTATCGGTTCTCTTTCAGTTCCCTGTTGTTCTTGCTGATGGTCGGCGGAGCCCTGGGATACTACTTCAGCCTCCGGAGCCAACGCTTAGAACGGCGTATCGGAGAAGCGCTGGTACGGGCGCCAGGGCAATCCGAAGCGGAACTCGTGGTAGCGGTCGAATCGGCGCTTAAGGAACTCACGGTCTGGCTGAAGTGCTCGCGGGCCGCCTTGGCCTTTTGGGATCCCAAAGCGGACTACTATGCCTTGTGCGTTTATCCGCCGCGCCGGGATGACTCCGATCCTGCGCCGATTGAATTCGACAACCGTCAGGAATGGGCCTGTTTCGTCGGCACGAGCCTCGATTTCCATTCCAATGACGTTTCCCTGCCCGAAGGTCACGAGGGCAACGTCCACCGCGACTTCGATCTGCATCCTTACATCATCCAAACTCTGGAAATCTACAACGCCGCCGGCTGCGGATTGCGCGAGGGAGAAAACGTGGTGGGCCGTCTGCTCATCTTCAATAGCCCTGGCGGCGCCAACCACAGGCAGCTGCGCCGATTGACGGAGGTCTCGCATCTTTTCCGCAAAGCGATTTTGCACCTTCTCGTCGTACGCCGCACCGAGCACGAAGCCTACGAGCGCGAGCGCGTGCGAATGGCTCATGACCTTCATGACGGGCCCTTGCAAAGCGTCATCAGCTTCGAAATGCGCCTCAACATCATTCGTAAGCTGCGCGAGCGCGACCCAGAGGCCGCAGAGCAGGATCTCGCCGCGCTCTACGAATTTTCGAGAAAGCTGGTGTCTGAGATGCGCACTTTCATCTTGCGGATGCGGCCGATTGAATCCGACGACATTTCTCTGCGCGCCTCCACCAAGAGGCTCGTGGACGCCTTCCAGAAAGAGAGCGGCGTCGCCATCACCATGATGTCCGATCCGGGCGTCGAATTCCCCGCAGCGGGCGAAGTGAAAGGCCAGGTGCTCAAGATTGCGCGCGAAGCCTTGCACAACATCTACAAACATTCGCAGGCGACCCATGTCTTGTTTTCGATGGAGCGCAAGAACGGAGATCTCCACCTGTCAGTCGACGATAACGGCAAGGGTTATGACTTCAGCGGCAAGTTTGGATTGGATGAGTTGGACGCCCTGCATCTAGGGCCGCGAAGCGTCAAGCAGCGGGTGCGCAGCTTGGGCGGTTCGCTATCGGTTGAGTCCAACCCCGGACACGGTTCGAACTTGCATGTGATCGTTCCGCTTGATGGGAAGTGGAACGGCTAGCCGCGAACAAGTAAGATCGTTTGCACGGGCCAGATCGCCCGAACGTTAGGTTATTAGTGCGGGTCCTCCCTTCCCTCTTAGTCTTGGCGCTCCTAACAGCTCCAGCCGTCACGGCCGAAGACGCCGCCAAGCGGCACTTTCGTATGGGACAGGCTGCGGAGAAGCGCGGCCATAACCTTCAGGCCTACGCGCAATATCTGCAAGCTCGCGCCGCGGATCCGGAGAACCGTAAATACCTCAGAGCGGCCGACCGCCTGCGTGCCGCTACCGCCCAGGCCATCGCGATCCGAACCGCCGCCGAAGCCGCGGCGCCGCAAGAGTCGCTTGCGCCGCTCGACGCTGTCGGCGACGATTTCCCTGAATCGGACGATCCGCTTCGCGAAGCCTTGGGCCCGACCGAACTCGAGATCGAGCCTAAGGTCGCTTCGTTTCGAATCGAAGGGACGATTCAAGAAGCCTATGAACGCGTCTTTCGCGAGTATGGAATTGACGTCATCTTCGACGAAGGTTTTCGGGGCTCCACTGAGATCAAGTTTTATCTCGATGATGTAGGCTTTGACGACGCCGTCATCACGCTGAATGAAATCGCCGTGGCATTCGTCGTTCCGTTAACGGCCAAGCTGGCGATGATCGCGGCCGATACGCCGGCCAAACGCAGCGAATTGGAACCGGTCGTTACGCTCTCCGTGCCCATCCCCGAAGCGGTAACGCCGCAGGATGCGACCGAGGCCGCGCAGGCCGTGCAGCAAACGCTGGAGATACGCCGGCTCTTTGCCGTGCCCTCCCGGAACATGATCACCATCCGGGATTCGCCGGCCAAGGCCCGCATGGCGCGCCTGCTGCTCCAGAGACTGCTGGTACCGAGTTCGGAAGTTGTCTTGGAGATCCAACTGATCTCCTACAACCAAGCTCGCGACCGCGAACTAGGAGTGTCGCTTCCGTGGAGCTTCCCGGTGACTACCTACTCGACGATCCTCAACGCCGTGCCGTCGAAGGGGGCGGTTGGCAACGAAGAAGGCGGCGGACAAGCCCGAGGGGAGATCCCGATTGGAGGAGGCGACTCCCTATTCGGCATCGGCATCGGCGACGCGGGATTAGTCGCCCAATTGAATTCCGGCACAGGTTCAACGTCCCAGCGGCTCTCCGTGCGAACGACAGACGGAATGCCGGCAGAGGTCAATATCGGCGAGAGATTTCCCATCATCACCTCGTCGTACCAGCCGGGGTCGAACGTTGACCCGAGTAACCCGGACGAGGTCCTCACGCTGCCGCCGCCTTCGTTTACCTTCGAGGACCTGGGCCTGAGCATTACCGCCACCCCAACGGTCCACGGATCGCGCGAGGTGTCCCTGCAGCTTCAGGCCGAGTTCAACCTTCTCGCGGGCGGATCGGTCAACGGCATCCCCATTTTGGTGAATCGCACGCTGGAAACTCAGATCCGACTGCGCGAGGGCGAATCGGCCATTATCGCCGGTATGGCCATCGACGAAACCAGGAGTAACCGCAGCACGCCCCTAGGCCTGGCGGGAATACCGGTGGTAAGCACGCTGTTAAGCCAGCGGACCAGGCGTACCAACAGCACCGACCTGCTGGTGATTGTGAGACCGCGAATCGTCCGCCTGCCAGCCTCCGAGATCCTCAAAGAACTGCGAATCCGCTTCGGCTCCGAGGAACGTCCACTGTCCGCGTTGTGAGATCGCTAGGAGGGGTCTCAGCAGACCCCTCCCGGCGACCGGTCATTAAGGCGCCGGCGACGGCACCAGGCCAGGCGGCAGCCAGTTGATCTTCACGGTCGTGATTCCCGAGAATCCCTTGTCGTCGGTGACCTTGAGTTCGAAGACATACTCGCCGAATCCTCCCGAGAACTCCACCGTCGGAGTTTCCGAGGTCGCCTCAAGAACCCGCGATTCACGGGTTCCCACCGCTCGCCATTCGAAGGTAATCGGGTCGTTGTCGGGATCGTACGAACCCTCGCCGTGCAAGACGCCGAGGCCGCTTGTGTCGCCAGGTTGGCCAACCACGGCGAAGTCCGCCCAGGCGCTAGCGATGGGCGAACGGTTCTCGATTTCGACATCGACGACCACCGTCGCGGTCGCCTCACCCGAGGAACCGTAAGCGATGAGCGTATAGAGGGTTTGCCCGTTCGGATTGACTGTCTGAGAACCGGTCGCTTGAACTTGGCCGTAGTTGACCAATTCGACGCGGTCGGCGCCCTCAACAACCCAGGACAACACCGCGGGATCACCCGGGTCTTGAACCGTGGGCTTGTCGGACTTGAATTCGATGATACGGACAGAACCTCGTACCGAAACGGTCGTGATGGACGAAGCGTCGCCGGCCCCGTTCCTCGCCGTCAGCGTGTAGCTGGTGGTCGACGTCGGCTGGACGGACATCGATCCGCTGGCCTCAACCGTGCCGATGCCGCTGATCTCGACCGTATCGGCGCCTTCGACCTGCCAACTGAGGATGGAGGTCTGGCCGCCATCGATCGTGCTCGGCGCCGCGCCGAACTCCACGATCGTCGGTACGCCCTGAGCCCCCACTTGAACCGTTTGGCTTTCGCTGATGGTTTGGTCGCCAGCACGCGCCGTTAGGGTGAAGGTCGTCGTCTCGCTGATCGGCAGACTCGATTGACCGGACGAACCGACCACGCCGATGCCGCTGATTTCGACTTCATCAGCGCCTTCAACATCCCAAGTGATGGTTACCAGGTCACCTGGAGCTACCGTGCCAGGTTCGGCGCGGAAGCGGTTGATGATGATCTCCGGCGCCTGCGCCGCCGAGACGGTGACGCGGTCCGTACCGACGCCGCCCTGATCGTCTCGCACGGTCAAACGGAAGAAGTAGTCCTTGCCTTCCTCAGCCGTGAACGAAGCGGTCGCAGTGTCAGCCCCGGAGAGCTCCACCGTGTCGCCGCCAATCTGGGTCCATTGATAGGTGATCGGATCTTCGTCTGGATCGTACGACCCGGAGCCGTCCAGAGTCACTACTCCGGCCGCTATGCCCGCCAGATCTCCGCCAGCATCGGCGACCGGCGAATCGTTGCCGGTTCTGACCTCACGCGTCAGCACTTCGTAGCGAACGCGCGGGATATCGACAGGAACCGGCGCTCCTTGCGACTCGGTGCTGTAGTTCTTCGGCGAGAGCCACTTCCCGAGCTGCAAGCCGACTACGACGCGTCCGTCGTTCTGTCCCCGAAGCATCGTTTCGTTCAGGCCGCCTTCGATCGTCAGGGCAACCGTCTGAGCAGAGTTCAGCGGATGCACGTAACGGATCATGCCTCCAGGCCGCGTGCCGCCATCTTCGCGGAACAGCGCGCCCACATTGCCTTCGAAATACGTCGGACCCCAAGCGGCTACAGCCGTCGAGAAGCCGAATTGATCGACCACGTCGAGGTAGCTCTCCTCCATCACGTTGCGCCGCAGCAGCGCGCGATTGAGGACTGCTCCATCCATGAAGGACTTAGTGCCGAACAAGCCAACCCGGCCGCGGTTGAAGATGTAGTCAAGCGTTGCGGCTCCTTGCCCCATCCCGCCGCCATTCTGAAATTCGCTGAACTTCACGTACTTAAAGCTCGAGAAACCGCCTAACTGAAGGTTGCCCCAGCGGCTGACCAAACCCAAGTCAAATTGACCTTCGTCGCGACCCAGGAAGTGCATGTACTCGGCTTGGGTTTGCAGCGCGTGATGTTGAGCGAAGGGCAAGAAGACGCGGCCTCTGCCGGTTACGCTGAGGTTGCCGGTGCGCGCCGTCGGGCCGGCGTCCAGGTTGAAGGTCGCGTACTTGCCCAGCTTGGAACGGTCAAATTCTTCCAACTCGTCGCGCACAACCGATGCCAGTTGCTCCGCGCCGGCCGTCTGCGATCCTGGCTGGCCCGCTCCGCCCGGTTGTCCAGGCTGCCCGGGGCCGCCCGCCGGCCGCGCTTTCAACTCGGCCACGTCCGCTTTGAGTTGTTCATTCTCTCGCTGGAGGTTCCTAAGCAGATCCATGATGTCGTCCAGCATGGAGAGCTTTTCCATGATGCGATTGCAACAGTCTTCCTGCTGTTGGACTAGGCGTTCGATTCCGCTGATCGCGTCGCCGACGCCGCCGTCGCTGACCAGTTGACCATCTCCGTTGCGGGCGACGATCACTACCCGCCGGTTCATGAATCGTCCCTCGGGACTATCGTTGGTCGCCCCGGGAGTGGCTTCGCCCTGCGAACGCGTCGTAATCTGCGTATCGCGAGCCCCGTACTTGACTAGGAACGCCTTGACCGTCGCGGCACGGCGTTCGCCCAATCCGTCGTTGTACTGCTCGGTGCCGCGGAAGTCCGCGTGCCCAATCAATTCCACCGTGTAATCGGAGTTCGTCGCTAGCAGGTCCGCCAGGCGCAGAAGACTCGGGTACCCGTCAGACAGGATGTCGGAATCAAACTCGAAGTTGATTTCCTCCCAGTCGGTCTTAGAGGCCGTCGTATCGAGGCCCTGCCCCATAAGGACGCCTGCCGTCGAGAGGCAGAGCGCAAGCAGTAAGGACAATGTCCTAGTCATAACGTAACTCCTGTGGCTCGCAATTGGCCGAAGCCTGGTCGTCTTTGCGACCTAATTGAAGAGACGAACAAAGCCTGCCGCGGGCCCTCGACGGGCCTCGAGAAAGACTCCCCTGTCACTACTGTAAGGTGAATGCAGACGGGCAGTCTATCGGCGAAATGCTTTAGAAAACGCAAAAGACAGTTCGAGATCGGCCTTAGTTTCGATCTCTAACCTACACATGACGTTACATCTAACGTGCCGATAGCAAACCTGTGCGACAATTTGGCACGGATGCGCGGAACGCTAGCCAGCCTGCTGTCTCTTGCGCTCAGCGCCGCGGCGGCGACCTTTCAGGATCCGGCGCCCCCCGGGGTGCTTTCGCCCGCGCCCCGCAGCGCGGTGATCGCCAAGAGCCATCCGCGCGTAACCTACCATCAGGCGCCCAAAGCCTTGTCTGGCGCCGCTAAGGTGCATGACTGGAAGACCTTTCTGGGACCGAGCCACAACCTAGTCTCCAGCGAGACGCACCTGCTGAAAGAATTCCCCGCTGGCGGTCCGGCGCTCGTCTGGGAGATGGAAACGGGAGCCGGCTACTCGGCGCCGGCAATCCAAGGCGACCGGCTGGTTTATTTGCATCGAATGGGCGATCAAGAGATCGTCGAAGCGCTGGATCCGGACAGCGGAGAGTTGTACTGGAGTTTCTCCTATCCAACGGACTTCAGCGATCGCTACGGCTATAGCAATGGGCCTCGAGCGAGCCCTGTGATTGACGAAGACCGCGTTTACGTCTACGGCGCGCAAGCGAAGTTGCACTGCCTGCGCCTCCGCGACGGCGCGCTCCTGTGGAAGCGCGACATTCAAGCGGAGTTCGACATCCCTCAAGACTTTTTCGGCGTCGCGCCCACGCCCTTGGTGGAAGGCGATCTGCTGATTGTCACTATCGGGGCTCCCGGCGGACCCACGGTTGCCGCCTTCGACAAGCTGACAGGCCGCCTGAAGTGGGGGGCGGGCGATGAGTGGGGCGCGGGCTACGCTTCGCCGATCCCCGCCGATGTTCACGGGAAGAGGGTAATCTTCGTCTTCGCCGGCGGCGAGAGCCATCCGCCAACAGGCGGTTTGATGCTCATTGACCCAACCGACGGTTCGATCTACTCCACTTTCCCCTGGCGCAGCAGAACGTATGAGTCGGTCAATGCCGCGTCCCCGGTCATCATTGGCAATCGCGTGCTGATCTCGGCCACCTATCGGACCGGCGCCGCCATGCTCGACATTGCCCCGGACATGACGGTCAAGCAAGCCTGGACATCCGATGACTTCGACTTGCACTGGACCACGGCAATTGCCGACGGCGACTACCTATATGCTTTCCCAGGACGCAATGAACCGGACGCCAGCCTCGCGGCCATCAACATCAAGACCGGTGAGATCGCTTGGGATGAAGTGATCGAATGGCAAGAGACCGTGAGCGTGAATGGGACCGAGCGCGACCTTTATTTGAGCCCTTTCCGCGGTTCACTGCTGAAAGTGGACGGGCGTTATCTCGCGCTCGGCGAGCAGGGCCAGTTGCTCTGGCTGTCGCTATCGCCTCAGGGACCGAAGGTTCTTTCGAAGACCACGCTCTTTCTGTCTCGCCAAAGTTGGACGCCGCCTGTCATCAGCAGAGGCCTGCTGTACATCACGCAGAATGAACGCGACTTCATCAGCGGTAAGGGACCGCGGTTGTTGTGTTACGACCTGCGTGCTCGGGACTAGCCCGAGACTTCGCCGATATCGCCAGCTCTGCTGACCTGCCCCAAGTCCGAATCCGGCACGGATGGAGAAGCAAGGGTATCTGTGGCTCGTGCCACCGAAGCCTTCGTCTCCGCCTGAAGCGGCGGCTCTGGCGCTGCGACGGCTGTTCGGCGGGCGTCCTCGTAGCCGAGGGTCGTGTGATAAATGGCGCGATCGAAAAACTCGGACACCGACAGGACGAGTTGCAATTCTAAATCGCGCTCATCCGCGGTCCCCGGCATTGCTCCGCGGATGAAGTCCAGCAGATTCTGCTTCGTGCGCGTGAGTGAATAGACGACCTGCTCTAGCGGGATGCCGCCGTGAAATCGTTCCCTGCCCTTGCGTTCGTACGTGACCTGCAGTTTGTGCCACGTCCGGCTCGAAAGCCATTGTCCCAGATGGCCGTAGAGGTCCAACACAACGCCTTGGTACTGCTGGTCGCTGAGCGACTGGTAGGCCGGCACGTTGACGTCTTGACGCAGCGACTCCACGAGGTCTTGGGCCAAACGATGAGCGTTTTGCTCAATGCTGTCGATGAGTCTCTTGGAAACCATGGTGGAACCGTTTCGATTATTGCAGACGACGATGCCCGCTGCGACAGTTTGTTAGCATAACGGCATAAGCAGGTTTAGCATCACGGATTCTTCATGGCTATGACTAGTTCGATTGCTTTGCCGGACGTGGGCCAGGAAATCGAAGTCGGAAACGAAACGACCGAGGACCGCTCAAAACCCTACCACCTAATCCTGCTCGACGACAACGATCACTCGCCCAACTACGTGATCGAGATGCTCATCGACCTGCTCGATTTTTCCGTCGAGCGGGCCAGCCGGCCGCACCTGGCGCTCACCGGGCTCGAGCAGGCCATCGCGCAGTGCCCGCGCTTCTACGAGGCCATGGCCGAGCGGGCCCGGCTGCTCGGC
>CAZYOX010000127.1:0-10977 GCA_964649285.1 uncultured Bryobacterales bacterium
TCATTTTCATCCGCTCGGGTGCGCGCTCGCGGCGACCATCCTTTCCTATCATGGACGTTCCTCTTTTCTCCCGACGGTTGGAACGGGTCGAGGACTGATCCGTCGGCACTAACGACAATCATTCGGCGCCTCGGTAACCGCACGAATAATGAGGATATTGGAATCCACAAAGTAGTCTCGGTCGCTCCGCTTGAGAACTTGGCGTTGCAAGTTCGCTTTGCGGACGGCGTCGAGGGGACGGTTGATGTCTCTAAGCTGGTCAGGCTTGAGGGCGTATTTGCGCCCCTGCTTGATGCAGAGTTTTTTCGGCAAGTCTCCGTCGACCAAGAACTCGGCTGCGTCTGCTGGCCGAACGGAGCCGATCTCGATTCGGACGTTCTCTACTCGACGATTACGGGCGCTGCTCTTCCGGGACGGGCCTCCACTTTATCGGCCTGACCGCCTAGAGGCAGCTGCAACGCCTGGCGCTCATGCTCTCCGAAGCGAACGGCGAAGGGCAGGGGATGCCCTTGCGCCTGGTTCGATAATCAACTGGCCGAGGCCGACGAAGGCGGCCGCTCGCCCGGCAAGCGGCACGGTTTTGGCGGGACCGCGACTTCGATGTAATCGGGTAGGAGGCTGCGAGGACGAAGCGGCCCGCCGCCTCGTCCTCGTGCGCTTAGAACGGCAACGGCAGTTGCTGGCTTCGACGGTTGCCGTAGGTGATCACCAGGGGCAGTTCATCTCCCGCAGGCAACTCGTTGGGCAACACGATATTGATCTGTCCCAGGCCGACAAAGGTCGGCGCCAAGCCGGCGAACAGAACCTGAACCGGGACGTTGCCGACGGTGACTGTCGGCGTCACTGTCGATATTGACAGCGGCTCACTGGACGCCGCGGCGCCCGTGGCGGGCGCGATGTCGAGCCCGCCGATGCCGGTGATGTAGATGGTCAGCGTATCCCCCGGCTTTGCGGGATTCTCGTCGGTGATCAATGCGCCGTCCGGGTGCCGTTGGACGATCGGCCCGCCCGTATTGGGATTCACGAACGTGGCCGGCGCGTAAGTCGTCACCGCCACATTTTGCGGGCTGCTCTGCTGCGTTCCGGTCACCACCACCACAGGGGTTGTCGCAGTCAGCGTCTCAAACGGGACCTGGAAATTGATCTGCCGAGGAGAGACGAACAACAGGGGCGCATCGACGCCCGCCACCCGCACGCGCACATTGGCTAGCGTGGTGGGCAAGGGCAGACTCTCCGCCGCCGCTGAGGCGCCGGTCAGTTCCGTACCAAACACGCTGGCCAGGCCGCCGGGCGAGACGAACGTCCTGAAGCTCGCTGCATCGACGACGCCGGAAGAGCTGATCGACGGAGCCAGCGGCGTGGTCCAAAGTTCGTTGCCTTCCGAGGCGGATTCCGCGCCAAAGAAGATCTGTGTCTGGAAGCCGATAATTTCGTTGATGGGGCTAAGGAAGCTCGGTTGAATTACCGTGGTCCCCGCGGACGATCCGCTGCTGCGCCAAAGCTGATAACCGTTCTCTGCCGGTGCGCTAACGAATACGTTGCCTCCGGCCGATCCGACGATCTTCGTGGGGCCGGTGACTTCACCCTCTACCAATCTCTTGACCAGCAGTGTGCCGCCGGAGGTTCCGTTGCTGCGCCAAAGTTCGGCGCCGTCTGGACCGATGGAGATGAAGTACAGCAAACCATCGACGTTGGTGAACGAACTCAAGCGGACGTCGGGCGAGGGGGAGGGGTCGAGATCCTTGATGAGGACCGTGCCCGCCAGGGTTCCGTTGCTCTTCCATAGCTGGTCGCGTTGGGCAAAGAACAAGGTTCCGTCGATATCTAGAAACAAGGAAGACGTTTCGATGGTGTCGTTAAACAAGATGGGCAGAATAGCCGCGGTTCCCTCAGGCGTGCCGTCGCTCCTCCATAGGCTGTGTCCGCCGACGCCGTCGTCGGCGCGGAAAAGCAGCGCTCCGCCGGAACTCGTTATTTCGTAATACTCGTCGTTGATGTCGACGGGGTAGATGTCTTTCACCAGCACGGTGCCCTCGGCCGTGCCGTCGCTCTTCCAAATGGCGCGGCCCGTTGTGCCATTGTCGGCCAAGAAGTAGAGCGTACCGTTTACGTCTGTCAGTTGCTTGGGCTCCGAGCCGAGACCGGGCGCTGGGTTGATGTCCTTGACCATCACGGTGCCGGCTTCGGTGCCGTCGGTTCGCCACAACTCATATCCGTTAACTTCGTCGTTCGCGCGGAAATAGACAACGCCGCCAGACAAGGTCAAGTCCGTGGGCATGGCCTCTTGAGGCGTGTTGTTAGGGTGAATGTTCTTGACCATAACGGTTCCGACGTTTGTGCCGTCGCTGCGCCACAACTCGTAGCCGTTAACGAGGTCGCTGCCGACAAACAGCATGTTGCCGTTCAAGACGACGACATCTTCCGGCACGTAGGGAGTCGAACTTCCCCCAGCAATCTCTTTCACCCCCTGAGTGCCGGTGGAGGAGCCGGTAGTCCTCCAGAGTTCGCCCCCGGACTCGCCATCCGTGACGAAGAAGAAAAGCCTGGCGCCTTGGAGAATCTGGTCATTCAACACGAACTTCGTCGGAGTGCTGCTTGCCGGAGCGGTGCCGATATCTTTGACGCGTTCGGTGCCGGCTTCCGTGCCGTCGCTCTTCCATACTTCGCGGCCTTTGTTCCCTGCCGCTGAAGAGAAGTAGAGCGTGCCGCCGACGCCCGTCAAATCATCCGCGAATCCGCCCACGTTGTCGTTGGGCAACAGATCGGCGACTAACACTGTGCCGGGCCCCGTGCCGTCGCTCTTCCACAATTCACGCGGACCCACAGCGAGATACAGCGTGCTTCCCACGACTCCCAGTTGGCGATTGATGTCGCCAAGCAGAGACTTAACCAAGACGGTACCGCCGGTTGTGCCGTCCGACTTCCACAGGTGGGGCGCGAAGATTGTATCGTCCGAATTATTGGCGCGGACGATGTAGAGCGTTCCGCCGACAACGGTGAACGACTTCGGAATGAGGCCGCTGACGACTTGGGTCGTGCCGAGGAGCGTGCCGTCGCTTTTCCAAAATCCGACGCCGGATCCGTCGCCTGGATCGGCGCCGAAATAGGCCTCGCCGCCGAACTCGGCAATGGCGTCATCGTATAAGTCGAATATAGAATTCTCAGGTCCTGGGTTAATGTCTTTCACCAAAACCGTTCCGCCTAGCGTACCGTCGCTGGCCCAAAGTTCGCGCCCATTGATACCGTCATCGGCGGAGAAGAATAGCGTGCCGCCGACGTCGACCAGGTTGCGCGGGCCGCTCCACAGCGCGCCCGCGCGAATGTCTTTCACTAACGATGTTCCGCCGGGCGTGCCATCGGACTTCCACAGCTCTGCGCCGTTGAACTCGTCAATAGCCGAAAAATACAGCGTTCCTCCCGAAACGGTGAAGTACTTCGCGTCAGAGTCACTGGAATCATGGACGTGCTTGAGCAGCGTCGTGCCCCCTTCGGAGCCGTCGCTCTTCCAGGGCTCGATGCCGTTGATGCCGTCATCGGCGCCGAAATAGAGGTCGCCGCCGAAGTCCACGATGTTCGACGAGACGCCGTCCGCCGGGCCGGGATTGATGTCTTTGACGCGCACGGTTCCTCCGGGAGTGCCGTTGCTCTTCCACAACTCTCGCCCGCCCGATTCGTCGGAGGCCGCGAAGTACAACAGGCCGCCGCTGACGAGCATCGTCTCTCCCCGAATGCCCGACTTAACGATCTCCGTACCGCCGGAGGTGCCGTCCGTGCGCCATAGACCGGGGAAGTCGGGCGCAGAGGAGGCAAAAAAGTACACCTTGCCGCCATATTCGGTGAATCCGACGGGATCGGCACTAAACACCGCATCGGTCGCTAAGTTGATGTCCTTCAGCAGACTTGCCGTTTGCGCTTGAGCCGCCGAGGCGCCGAGCAAGAGACAGAGAGCGAGAGCAATGAAAGAAGAACGAAAAGCCTGCGGCATACAAAATCTCCCTACGCGAATCACCGTTTCGATGATCCCTAGCCAACTCGTCAGGATAGTCCAACGGCAACCTCGGCCCAACTGACGACAAACAATACCCACCGGAATGGTAGCAATCTTCACGACCTGGAACGGAATGCGACCCAACTCAATCAAGCCCCGAGCCGCAAAGAGCAGGGCACACTATTCGTCATATCGAAAGACGAAATTAAAACAAGACAACCTCGTCGCTGGAAATCGTGACGCGGTCGGAGGGGCGGGCTAGTAAGAGTGTTGTGGATTGACGATTTATTGTCAATCTGCCGGGGCCAGAAAGCCGTCTACTTTTACCCGTCCCTACGGTACAGCCAGCGCAATCAATTCCGCCGGATGATCCTGACCGCCCACTGCGACGACGACGTACTGCCGTCCGTTGACCATGTAGGTCATCGGAACGCTGGTCGTGCCGGCCGGCAGATCCATTTGGTGGATTAGCTCACCGGTGGCTTTATCCAAAATACGCAGCACCGGCAGACCGGCCTCTGGGCCCGCGCCGAACAAGCCAGCTCCGACGCCGGCGAACAGCAGCGTCTTGGTGACCATCAGCAGTGCTTGTTCCGGGTTGCCGGCTTCGCTGAGATCCACGCCCTTCAGTGCCGGGTGGTTCTTGACATAGTCGGGCGGATCGCCGTTCGGCTTTCTCCAGACGTGGTCGCCGGTATTGAGATCGATTGCGGTGATGGCTCCCCAAGGCGGCTTAACGAGGGGCAGCCCCTGAGGACCGATGTTGCGCGGAGATCCAATCACAGGAACGTTCGGGTCGGCCGGCTGCCGGCGCCTGCTGGCGGAGATAAAGTTCATGTCCGAACGCCCCGCATCGGGCTTATCCAGGCCCTGCACGCCTTCGTTGTTCTTTGAAGCGATGTAGATGATGCCGGTCTCGGCATCCAACGCGCCGCCTTCCCAGTTGGCGCCGCCAGTGACGGACGGTAGGAACAACGTGGCGATCTTGCCGTTCGTGTCGCTCACGATCGGCGGCGTAAACAGCGGTCCCTGCTTGTATTGGCGGGCAATGCGCACGGCTTCCGCGTGCAGCTCGGGGGTTAAATTGATCAGATTGTCGTCCGTCGAACCCTGCAGCTCGAATGGCGCGGGTTTGGTCGGGAAGGGCTGGGTCGGCGACGTCCACTCGCCAGGGACGACGCTCTTCTCCACGGGACGCTCCTCGATCGGCCAAATGGGTTCACCCGTCACGCGATCAAACACGAAGAGAAAACCGTACTTAGTCGGCTCGGCGACGATCTTGCGCGCACGGCCATCCACGGTGACATTCGCTAAGATCGGCGGCGAGTTGAGATCGTAGTCCCAAATATCGTGGTGAACGAATTGGTAGTGCCAGACGCGCTCGCCGGTCTTAGCATTAAGACAGACCAGGCTGGTGCCGAACAAGTTGTTGCCGGGCCGGTGGCCGCCGTAGTAATCGCCCGTCGGCGCTTCAACAGGCAGATAGACATAGCCGAGATCCAGATCCGCGCTGATAGGACCCCACACGGCCGTATTGCCGGTGTATTCCCAAGAGCGGTCTTCCCAAGTTTCATTGCCGAATTCGCCAGGGTGGGGAACGGTACGGAAAGTCCACAGCTGCTTGCCCGAGCGGACGTCGTATCCGCGGATGTGGCCCGGAACGTTGGTCTTGCTCGCTGGTGCGCCGCCAGCCAGCAGTGCGGCGCCCATGATGATGACGTCATTGACGACGATCGCCGGCGAACTGGAGCCGATCTCGCCCGGCTCAACGACATCGCGGTCTAGACCCTCGCGGAGGTTGA
Source organism: uncultured Bryobacterales bacterium (assembly GCA_964649285.1). Classification (GTDB taxonomy): domain Bacteria; phylum Acidobacteriota; class Terriglobia; order Bryobacterales; family UBA6623; genus CAMPKL01. Next base: position 5,791 of record CAZYOX010000127.1, read on the forward strand.
CGATGCCGCCTTCGCCGAAGTCTTCAATCAGCCGGCCGGTCTTAGCGTCGAGGCCGACCAGCTGATAGCCCGGAGTGATCATGAAGATCCGCTCTTGCGTGCCGTCCGTCCAGTAAGTGACGCCGCGGTTATTGCGCCGGACGGCCCGCTCTCCATATTCGCCCTCGTCGATGCGAAACATCCATAGCGTCTCGCCCGTGGCGGCGTCGACCGCAACGACATCACGCCGATACCCTGCCGTAAAGTAGAGCTTGCCGCCGACCATCAGCGGCGTCGCCTGCCAGTTCGATTCCGGCCGGGGTCCGAAGTTCTCCGCTTTCCAACGCCAGACCATTTCCAACTCGGCGACGTTTTCCGCGTTGATTTGGTCCAGCGATGAGTACTTCGTACTGCCGCTGTCGGCCCCGTAAACGTGCCATTCGCCGTTACGCGCTCCCTCTTGCGCCGCAAGCGGAGCCGCGAGGCCAAGAATCAATAACAGGGGCGCTACGGGATGGAAGCGAAACATCGGCAGATAATGTAACACCACGCGCACCTCTAGGGAACGGCCAAAGCAATTAACTCCGCGTTATGCTCCGGGCCGCCGACCGCCACGACGATGTATTGACGTCCGTTGACCATGTAGGTCATCGGGATGCTCGTCGTGCCTGCAGGCAGTTCCATCTCATGAATGAGTTCGCCAGTGGCCTTGTTCATGACACGGAACATGGGGCTGCCGCCGTCGGGTCCCGCGTTGAACATGCCTCCGCCAACTCCGCCGAACAGCAGCGTCTTGGTCACCATGAGGGTCGCTTGATCGGGATTGCCTACGCCGCTCAAATCGACGCCCTTGAGCGCGGGGTGATTCTTGATGAAGTCCGGTGCATCACCGTTTGGCTTCATCCAAACGTGGTCGCCCGTGTTGAGGTTGATGGCAGTGATGCGTCCCCACGGCGGCCTGAGCAACGGCAGCCCTTGCGGCCCGTTATTGCTCCGGCCGGGTCGGGCCTGGGCGCCCGCCGCCGGCCTTCTGCGCGCCCCGCCGCCGCTGATGAAGTCCATGTCGGAACGGTCGGGATCGGGTCTACTCAGCCCAATGAAACTTTCGCGATTCGTCGAAGCGATGTAAACGATTCCTGTTTCCGGATCAAGAGCCCCGCCCTCCCAGTTGGCCGCACCTTGCGCGTTCGGCACCATGATCAGCGCCAGCTTGCCTTCGGAGTCTCGCTCGATGGGCGGCGTAAACAAAGGTCCTTGCTTGTATTCGCGCGCGATCTCGATCGCTTCCGCCTTCAACTCGGGTGTAAGGTCAAACAAATTTTCGTCCATCGAGCCCTGCATCTCGAAAGGCGCCGGTTTGGTAGGGAAGGGTTGTGTCGGAGATGTCTTTTCTCCGGGTACGGTAGTTTGTGGCACGGGGCGCTCTTCGATGGGCCAAATTGGCTCGCCTGTCACCCGATCGAGGACGTACAAGAAGCCTTGCTTACTTGGCTGGGCGACGATCTTCCGGGGACGTCCGTCTACGGTGACGTCGGCCAGAATCGCCGGCGATCCGAAGTCGTAGTCCCAGATATCGTGATGCACGGCCTGGAAGTGCCACACGCGCTTGCCTGTCTTGGCATCGAGACAAACAACGCTGTCGGAGAACAGGTTGTCGCCATGCCGGTGTCCGCCATAGAAGTCTCCGGTCGGCGCTTCAAGCGGGATGTAGACGTAGCCAAGCTCTTCGTCGCCGCTCAGCGGCGGCCAAGAGCCGACGTTGCCGGTGTATTCCCAAGATCCGTTTTCCCAGGTGTCGTTGCCGAATTCGCCAGGGTGGGGGATGGTGCGGAAGGTCCAGAGCTTCTCGCCGGTGCGCACATCGAAGCCGCGGATGTAACCCGGCACGTTCGTCTTACTGTCTGGCGCTCCGCCGCTCTGCAGCGCGGCGCCCATTACGATCACGTCGTTGATCACGATCGCCGGAGAACTGGAGCCGATCCGGCCGGGTTCCACTTCATCGCGATCGAGTCCCAAATTTAGATCGACGACGCCCTTTTCGCCGAAGTCCTCGATTAAACGTCCTGTCTTGGCGTCGAGTGCGACGAGCTGGAAGCCGAGCGAAATCATGAAAATGCGTTCTTCTTGGCCGTCGGTCCAATAAGTGAGGCCGCGGTTGTTGCGGCGCGGTGCGCGGTCGCCGCGCACGCCTTCGTCGAAGCGGAACATCCAGAGCGTCTCGCCTGTTGCGGCATCAATGGCGACCGCATCGCGGCGCAGTCCGGCGGTAGTGTAGAGAACGCCATTGGCCATCACCGGCGTTGCTTGCCAGTTGTTGTCGGGCCGCGGGCCGAAGTTATCGGCCTTCCAGCGCCATACAATTTCGAGTTCCGCTACATTCTCCTCATTGATCTGATCGAGCGGGGAATACTTGGTGGTTCCCGAGTCGCCGCCGTAAAAATGCCACTCTCCGTCCGCGGCTCCTTGTTGAGCGACTAGAGGCGAGCAGGCCAGGGATACGGCAATCAGGAACAGGGAAGGGAAAACCGGAAAGCGCTTACTTGGCATATTGGATGTTCTCGTGTAGTCCATCTGAGACGGCAAACCGAATGGCGCTAGGCCATCGAGCAATGTAACACCTCCGGCGGACGTTTTCACGTCGGAACCTCCCGGCTTGGTCGGCTATCCTGCAAGAAGATCTAGCCTGGCGGGGAACAAAATCGCTCGCCGGCGTATCTAACGATGGAGGTTTTTGAACGATGCGAACCCTGCGCGATGCTGCCTTACTCGGCCTATTAGCCATATCCCACAGCTTGTGGGCCCAGGCGCCGACGGATGTGCAAACGCCCGACGAGCCTGTTGTTTTCAGCGCGGAAGCGGTCGCAAAGACGGCAAAAGCGGTCAACTACCGCTCCCGAAGCGGATCCACGGATGTCGACTTTGTCGGTACCTCGTTAGCCCCCCGCGCTACCGGTACCGCTGACGTACGCAATCGCGGCGCCGCGGTGGAGATCGAAGCTTCCTTCGAGAACATCCCCGACCCCCAAGATTTCGGCGCGGAATATTTGACCAACGTCCTCTGGGCGATCTCGCCCGAGGGACGGGTCTCCAATCTCGGCGAAGTGCAGCGCGATCGGCGCGGCCGAGCGAGCATGACCGTCACCTCCGATCTGCAGGTCTTCGGCATGGTGGTCACGGCGGAACCCTACTATGCGGTGCGCGTCCCCAGCGACTTGATCGTCTTGGAGAACGAGACGACCGAGCGCACCAAGGGCCGCATCTTCTTCATCGACGCCAAGTACGAACTATTGCAGCGCGGAGCCTATGAGTCCCTGGCCAACCCGCTCAACCTGCGCGTCGACACGCGCGAGACCCCGCTGGACGTTTACCAGGCGCGTAACGCGTTAACCATTGCCAAGAGCATGGGCGCCGAAGAATACGCTGCCGACAGTCTAAAGCGTGCGCAGGCCAGCCTAGACATGGCCAACAGTTCGGTCATCACCAAGGGCAAAGAAAAAGAAGTGATCACCCTCGCTCGGCAAGCCGTGCAGTTCGCCGAAGACGCTCGGGCGTTGACAATTGAACGCCAAATCATCGAGCGCGAAGAACGTCGACGTCAGGAAACCGAGGCCGCGCGGCTCGCAGCCGAGGAAGCGGCGCGGAAACAGGCTGAAGAAGAGCAAGCTCGCCTGCGCGCCGAAGAGGCCAGGAATCAAGCCGAGGCGCAAAGCGCCGAGGCCGAGAACCGCCGGCTGCAAGAAGAGCAACGCCGCATGGCGGCTGAACTCGAAGCCGCCAAGGCAGCTCAAATGCGGGCGGAGGCCGAAGCCTCGCGACTCGCGGCCGAGCGTGAACGCGCTTCGGCACAGCAGGCCGCTGCCTTGGCGGACCGTCAACGGCAGGAAGCAGATCGATTGCGCCAGCAGGCAGAAGAGAGCCGTTTGCAGGCCGAGCGCGAAAAAGCGGAGCTGCGGCAGCGAATTCTCGACCAACTGAGCGCGGTGCTGCCCACCAAGGACACCGAGCGCGGTTTGGTCGTCAACATGGGCGACGTCCTGTTTGACGTAGGCAAGTTCGACCTCCGGCCAGTCGCTCGCGAAAAGTTGGCCCGCATCGCTGGAACGGTCCTAGCGTTCCCCGGATTACGGCTGCGTGCGGAAGGCCATACCGACAACACTGGGAGCGCTGAATTCAATCAGAAACTATCCCACGACCGGGCCAATTCGGTGATGGGCTATCTGACTCAGGAGCAAGGCGTCGATCCGACGATGATTTCCGCCGAGGGATTCGGCTTTGACCAGCCCGTGGCGGACAACTCCACTCGCGATGGCCGCCAAGCGAACCGCCGCGTCGAACTGGTCATCTCCGGCGAAGTAATCGGGGCCGAGTTCGGCAGAGCCGGCGCCGTGCAATAGAGCCCCTTCGCGGCGCGGCGCGCGGGCCCGACTGAGCCCGCGTGTTGCGTCAGACGATCTGTAGAATCTCGCGTTTCCCAGTCACCCAGAGGTCCGTGTAGCCCTTCATCTTTTCTTTGAAAGCGCCGCCCTTGGTGTATTCCTGCATTCGCGTCTGAAACTCGGCGATGTCCTGAGCCTCGTATTCGAGAATCACCCGGTTGAATTCGCCGGTCACGTCCGTGAGTATCCGATGATTCGGAATGTCAGCCGTGGCGGCCGCTTCTTTCAGTTGCGCGGCAAGTTTGCTGGCGTGGCCCGGCTTAGCCACGAAGATATTGCGAACCACAATCATGTCGACCTCCTGCAAGCCCTACAGCTAAGACAGCATAGTCGAGCGAAGCTTCAGCGGCAACGCCGGCTTCCCGTTCTAGATCTCGCCTTGTTGAACCTTCCGCGACGACCAACGGTTAAAAGCGAAGAATATGACGACCAGCGCCAGGCCTAAACCCGCGGCCGTCCAGACGTTGTCCTTCAGCAACTGCGGCGTTCCGGCGCCATACTTGAGCGCTAGCGCAGCTTCGCCGAAATAGCGCACTGCTCGGCCGAATGTCGCTGCCAGGATGAACGGCACGATGCGCATCTGGAAGACGCCGGCGGCAATTACAAACAGCTTCGTCGGCAAGGGCAGGGGAATCATCATCGGCGGAATGATCGCGGCGGCGCCGTACTGCTGCGTCAGCGCCTCGAGACGGTTCATGCCGGCCGGCGAAACGCGCTTCAGCAGCATCACGCGGCCGCCGCCCCCCGAAGCGAGCCTGAGCGGCACGCCCGG
>CAZYOX010000128.1:0-10898 GCA_964649285.1 uncultured Bryobacterales bacterium
CGAGAGATTTACGTCAACCGTCGCAAGTTCCTTACCGCTGCGGCGGCAGGGCTTCTTGTCGCGCGCGATGCGCAAGCGGACGCATTCGATTCGATTCGCAAGAGTCCCCTCAGCACCGCCGGCGAAGAGATCACGCCGAAGGAAACCACCACCAACTACAACAACTTCTATGAGTTGGGAACCAGCAAGTCCGACCCCGCTCGCAATGCCGCCAAACTCAAGACCCGTCCGTGGAAGGTCAGTGTTGAGGGCGAATGCCGCAACCCGAAGACTTACGACATCGACGAATTGCTGAACCTCGCCCCCATGGAGGAACGCATCTACCGCATGCGCTGCGTCGAAGGTTGGTCCGTTGTGATTCCGTGGGTCGGGTATTCCTTGGGCAAGTTGGTAGAGGCCGCTGGGCCGACGGAGAAGGCGAAATATATCGCCTTCGAATCCTTCTATGATCGCTCGGCGATGCTGTCCTCGGCAGCCGCCGGCATCGATTTTCCCTATGTCGAGGGCTTGCGGATGGACGAAGCGAAGCATCCGTTAGCTCTGCTCACCTTCGGCATGTACGGCGGACCGCTCCCCAACCAAGACGGCGCGCCAGTGCGATTGGTCGTTCCGTGGAAGTATGGTTTCAAAGGCATCAAGTCCATTGTCAAGATACGCTTCGTCGCGACGGAGCCGCCGGCGACTTGGAACATCACGAACCCGCGTGAATACGGCTTCTATTCCAACGTCAATCCGAACGTGGATCACCCCCGTTGGAGCCAAGCGACGGAACGCCGTCTCGGTGAGTTCTTCAAGAGGGACACGCTGATGTTCAACGGATACGACAGCGTGGCGCCGCTCTACGCGGGGATGGACCTAAAGAAGAACTATTGACGCTCCGGGATGTCGAAGTTCCTTCTCAGCTGGTGGTTAAAGCCTGCGGTCCTGCTTTTGTCCCTCGCGCCGCTCGCGGCCATGGTCGTCAGCGTTCTCGGCGGAACTCTGCCGAATCCGATCGAATACATCACGCACGGCACGGGCGATTGGACGCTGCGCTTCCTGCTCATCACGTTGGCGATATCCCCGTTACGGCGCTTGTTGGGAATGCCCGATCTCATCAGATTTCGCCGCATGTTGGGGTTGACGGCGTTCTTCTACGGTTGCCTGCATCTGACGACGTGGCTGTGGCTTGACAAGTTTTTCCACTTACAGGCAATGGTCGATGACGTGGTCAAGCGGCGTTTCATCACGATGGGCATGTTGGGATTCGCACTGATGATTCCCCTGGCCATCACCTCAACCAAGGGCTGGATCCGCAGGCTGGGCAAGAATTGGTCCCGGCTACACCGGCTTGCTTACGTCAGCGCGCTGGCGGGCGTGATCCACTACTGGTGGCTCGTGAAATCGGACATCCGTCTTCCGCTAACGTACGGCTTGATCTTGTCGCTTCTGTTCGGCCTGCGCATCATGAGTGCGCGAAAACCGGCGCGCGTTGCTGGAGACCGCTCGCCGTCTCGCTCAATGACGACGTAAAACCAGCCCTTACAGGCTTGCTTGCAACGCGCTAAAGAAGCGTTCGATGTCAGAGTCGTTGTTGTAGAGATAGGGCGTCACGCGGACTGAGGAGCCGCGGACGCTGACGTGCACGTTGCGGGCGCGCAGGTTCGCGAGCAAGTTGGGCGGGGGCCCTCCGGAGAAGGCGATTCCGAGGTAGTTCGGAGCGCGAAGTTCCGCCGGCGCCACAGCGAGCCCCATCGCCGACGCTTCTTCACCCATTCGCGCGGTGAGGAGGCCAAGTGATGCGGCGATATCCTCCACGCCCCAGGCAAGGATTTGGCGCATGCCCGCGACAGCCATTGGCAGCAGTTGAAATTGTGACCGCTCGCCCATGTCAAAACGAACCGCGCCGGATTGGTACTCATCTTGATAGTCGACCAGGCCGGCAAAGTTCGCGGAGTTCTTGCGAGCGATCCATCCTTCTTCAAGAGGCCGGCCTTGCTGATGGCGCGGCGCAACGTAGAGCACGCCGATACCGTAAGGGCCTAGCAGCCACTTGTAGCAAGCGGCCATCGCAAAGTCCGGGTCGATCGCTTGTATGTCGACCGGGATAGCGCCAAGCGATTGCGTCAGGTCGAGCACCAGCGCAGCGCCGGAGGCCCGCGCCGCCTGACCAATGCGAACCAGGTCCAGCTTGAGGCCATTGGTCCAATGAACCTGCGGCACGCTAACCACGCGGGTCCGCGGGCCAATTGCCGACAATACGGCTGCGGTCAAATCGGGCGAAGCCGACTCGGGCTGCTCGACGGTTCGAATGCGCAGCTGCTTCTCGTGAGCGAATCGCCGCCAGCTATAGACGTCCGACGGGAAGTCGTCTTGCAGCAGCAGAATCTCGCCGTCCGGTTTCGGATCAAGGTTGAGGACCGCGGAGGCGACGCCGTAAGAAACGGAAGGAACAATGGCGATATCCGCCGCCGTTGCGTGCATTAGCTGCGCGGCCAATGCACGGAACTCGTCCGGTCCCGCGAAGAAGTCTTCAGCGAAGGTTCCCCAGGGGCGCATCTTCGTTGCGATCGCCGCGCGGCCAGCTTCTGCCACGGGATGCATAAGCGGCGACATATAAGCGCAGTTGAGATAGGCCACGTCGTCGGGCAAGTCAAAAAGTTGGCGCTGGCAGGGAATCATGGGTGCTCCCAAAAGCCCAGTGTGGCAGTTATGCTGGTGTTCCGTGGCGGGTTCGGTTGCGCTTTCGAATCTGCAATGCCACAATCGCCAACCGGGGATGCCGGACCGCGAGAAGAGGGAAGCACATGAGTAAGTCGACGTTTCTCTTGCTGCTTGCGGCGGTGCTGGCCCTGCCGGGCGCCTCGTTCGCTCAGATCAAAGTGATGACCTCAGGCGGTTTTTCATCTGCACTGCATGATTTGCTGCCCGAGTTCGAACGTCAAACCGGCATTAAAGTTATAACCTCCTCCGGATCGTCGCAAGGTAATGGACCGCAAACCATCGGCGCCCAACTCCGCACAGGCGCGCAAGTGGACATGGTCATCATGGCGCGCGAAGGACTCGACGTACTGGTCGATGAAGGCAGAGTCGTGGATGGATCAGCCGTGGACTTGGCCAAAACGCCCATCGGCGTCGGCATGCGCGCCGGCGCGTCCAAACCGGACCTGGGAACCGTCGACGCCTTCAAGCAAGCATTGCTCGCGGCCAAAGTCATCGCCGTCCCAAGCAGCACGACAGGCATCTACCTCACCGGCGAACTGCTTCCGCGACTCGGAGTCGCCGAGGCCATCACAGTAAAAAGCACTGCACGCGGCTCGGCAGCCGTGGGCATGGTCGCCTCGGGCGAGGCCGTTTTCTCGATGCAACCCGTCAGCGAGATTCTTCACGTCCCGGGCGTTGAGCTTGCCGGCTTAATTCCGGGAGAGGTGCAATACATCTCGGTGTTCAGCGCGGGCATCGTTCGAGGCTCGCAGCAACGCGATGCGTGCGAACGGCTGATCGCATTCCTCACGTCGGGGGACGCTGCAGCGGCGATCAAGAATACCGGCATGGAACCGGCAGCCCAGCGCTAGCTACCCCCACCGGTGCAACGGTGGGGCGCCATTTGCGCTCTACCGGTATGGACTCAGCACAGCGGAAATCTTTGTGGTCCGATCTTGAAGGCCTAAGGCATAGACCGCTAACGGAAGATCTTCAAGCCGATGTCTGCGTCATCGGCGGCGGAATTGCCGGCGTGTCGACGGCCTATCAACTCGCGCGAACGGGGCGTAGCGTGGTGCTCATCGAAAGCCGCACGTTGGGGGCCGGAGAGACGGGCGCCACGACAGCGCACCTCGCCAGCGCGCTTGACGACCGCTACAGCAGTCTTGAGAAGCACCTGTCAGATGACGGCCCTCGGCTCGCCTATGAGAGTCATCAAACGGCAATCGAGACCATTCAACAGACGGCCGCTGAGGAAGAAATTGATTGCGACCTTGCAAGACTCGACGGCTATCTCTTTCTCGCCCCGGAGCATTCGCCGGAGCTGCTTGACGAGGAGCGCGAGGCTGCGGAACGCGCTGGCTACAGCGATGTGGAACGCCTGGCGGCAATCCCAGGGGCAACGTTTGATTCAGGACCTTGCTTACGGTTTCCGCGGCAGGGCCGGTTTCATCCTCTCAAGTACCTAGCAGGGCTGGCGCGGGCGATCGAACGCGGCGGCGGCCGCATCTTCACCGGAAGCCAAGTCGTGGAGTTCCACGGCGGCTCCGACGCGATGGTACGAACGCAAGATGGCTTCAGCGTTCAGGCGGGCGCCGTCGTCGTAACAACCAACGGCCCGGTCAATGATCGATTCGTCGTCCATACCAAGCAAGCGCCGTACCAAACCTACGCCATCGGCGCGGCGGCGCCATCCGGAGCCGTGCTCGACGCACTCTACTGGGATACGGGCGATCCCTACCATTACGTGCGTTTACAGAAGCTGCCGGATGACCGAACCATGCTTATCGTGGGCGGGGAAGACCATCACAGCGGGCACAGCGTTGACGCCGACAAGCGATTCGCGAGATTGGCGGAGTGGGCCAAGAAAAGATTCCCCATTCAAGAAGTGGAGTTTGAGTGGTCGGGGCAGGTGATGGAGCCGATGGACGGCATGGCGTTCATCGGACGTAACCCCATGGATCACGACAATGTTTACATTGCAACCGGCGATTCCGGTCATGGGATGACCCATGGCGTCATTGCCGGATTGTTGATTTGCGATTTGATTACCGGAACGCCCAATCCATGGACCGATCTTTACGACCCCTCTCGCATCAACTTCAGTGAGTTGGGGGAATTCTTCAAGAACAATCTGCACGTCGCCAAGCACTATGCCGAGTGGATCAGCCGCGGCGAAGGACGAGTGGACGATGTCGCTGACATCCCGCCGGGATGCGGAAGGATTTATTGGAATGGCTTACAGCCCCTGGCCGTCTATCGCGACGAAGACGGCGAGCTTCAGGAGAGGTCGGCGGTTTGCACCCACTTGGGCTGTATCGTGCACTGGAACGAGGCCGCCAAAACGTGGGACTGCCCGTGTCATGGCTCCGGCTTCGACATCGAGGGCAAGGTTCTTCGAGGACCGGCGCGAGACGAACTGGAGAAGCCCGCAACCCTGACCAACTTCGTATAAGGCGACGCCGGAAGTTGAACCGCGGGACAGCCGGGAGGCGTCGATGAAAGAAAGGCTTTTCACTATTTCTGAAATCATGTTGATCGCTGGGACGCGAGCCGCTCTCGGCGTGGGCGTAGGTTTGCTGATGGCCCGCATGATCAGTGATGACGCCCGGAAAGGCGCCGGCAGTGCGCTGCTGGCCGTCGGTGTGCTGAGCACCATCCCTATCGTTATGGGCATTATTGAGAAAGGCCAGGATGCTGGGAAGGCGCCACGCACGGTTTTCCGTCCCTAACGATGCTTCAAGATTTTCGTCAATCCCTGGACGGGCGGCTGAACCAAGAGACCATCCTTAAAAGAGTTGCAGCCATCCGAACGCGGCGAGCGATAGGATTGGAAACTGATGCACCTGCTTGCCGCAACAGACTTCTCCGGGCCCGCTGGACTTGCTCTGGATCGGGCAACGTCGCTGGCTTCCCTGAATCCGGATGCTTCGCTCACTGTGATGCACGTTCAGGCGGCAGAGGGACTCGAAGTGATCCGCCAAATGTTCAGCGCGGAGGTCGAGAAGATGGAGCGCGTCTTGGCGGCCCACGCGGCTGAACGCCTGAAGTCTCTTGCAGCGGAATGTGAGAGGAAGCTCCAACGCAAAGCCGATACGCAACTGTTCCATGGGCGCCCAGAGGCCGAAATTGTCGCTGCGGCCGCTCGTCTATCCGCGGACCTGATTGTGATGGGAGGGCGGGGAAATTCCGTCAGCAGCCCCTTCCTTGGAGGCACGATCGAGCGCGTGCTCCAGAGGACGGACCGCTCGGTTCTTGCCGTCAAACAACCCGTGACGGGGCCCTACCAACGGCTCCTCGTCGGCGTCGGCTTTGGGAGCGGTACCCCAACTTCTGCTGAGCTCGCCTTCTTGCTGAATCCGGGAGCGGACATCATTCTCCTGCATGCGTTTGAGGCCCCCTTCGAAGACAAGTTCCTGAGCTCCGGCGCCACACAGAACTGGGTCGCCGATTATAGGACACAGAGCCGACTGGCCGCGGAGCAAGAACTGGCCCAACTGGGAAGCCGCTTGGAGTCGGCGGGCATCCAAGCGCGGCGAATCGTGGCGCATGGGCCGCCGGCCGCGGCGATCGCCGAGTACAGTCGTTCTCTTGCCGCCGATCTGATCGTGGTCGGCAAACACAAGCGATCTGTGCTGGGCGACCTGTTTTTCGGCGACGTTGCCCGGCAAGTGACCGTCGAGTCCGACGTGGATGTCCTCATTGCCGCCTCGCTGCCTGAATTACGATCTCCATCTTGATCGCGATGCGACCGGCTGTTAGGCAGACTCAAGAAGCCGCTTGAGCCCCGCTTGGTCGTTCCGCTCCAATGCTGCCTCGGCCTCTAGACTCAGGCGGTCGCGGCCAATCGTCGCAAGCGCGAGCACGCGTCCGTCCTTGCGATAGATGGCGCAAGCGTCGGCCGCCTTGAGGTCGCCGCGCACTTCGACGTCATCCCAGGAGGGAGCATGCCCAACGTAAGAAATTACCGAATCGTAGTGTTGGCTCCAGAAGAACGGCACATCCCCAAAAGCATCGCTGAGGCCAAGCATGGCGCGCGCAACCGCTTGGCCGTGGCGCTCGGCCAAGACCCAGTGCTCAATCCTGGCGCTCTCGCCGGAAATCGAGTCCCGGTAGCGGGCAACGTCGCCGGCTGCGTAAACATCGGGCGTGCTGGTGCGTAGGTTTTCGTCGACGACAATGCCGTTGTCGACCTTGAGTCCGCAGTCTTCCGCTAGACCCGTTCGCGGCGTCACGCCGACGCCAACAACCGCCAGTTCGGCCGGGACCGATTGTCCGTCGTTGAGTTCCACGCGATCTGCCCGAATCGCGCGCGGCTCTTTGCCCAATACAAAGCGAACTCCCTTCTGCTCATGGAGGCCTTGCACCCATTGGCCAAGCTCTTTTCCCAAGACCTTTTCTAGCGGCACGGAGTCTCGTCCAACGACGGTGACTTCCAGACCGCGCTGCCGAAGCGAGGCCGCTACTTCCAAGCCGATGAAGCTCGACCCGATGACGACGCAGCGCTCTGCCTGCGTCGCCGCTGCGATGATGTCCCTGCTGTCAGCTAGAGTGCGCAAGTAATGAACGTGGGGTAGGTTCGCGCCCTCGATGGAAAGCTCCCGCGGCTCGGCGCCGGTTGCCAGCAACAGCGCGCTGTAGAGCAGCGAGCGTCCGCTGCGCAGACTTACCTTATGGCCGGTGGGATCGATGCTGGCGGCCGCGTCCCCAAGAATCATCTCGACGTCGATCGATTGGTAGTGATCCGGCGTGCGCAGCGGAATCCATTCCTCAGGAGCCGCGCCGGCCAAATAGTCCTTCGAAAGGTTCGGGCGATCGACCGGACCGGGTTCCTCATTCGCCACTAACGTGACAGAGCCCTTATAGCCCTTGCTTCGCAACATATCCACGCAAGCCGCCCCGGCCGCGCCGCCGCCGACGATGACCACCGACTTGGGCTCCTTCGCCAAGCGGACCTGAAAGTTAAGTTCCTTCTTCTCGCCGACCCGAACCTTTTGACCTTCTCGATGCACCGTAAAAGAAGGGATAGGATTCAGCGCCGGGGCGCCCAGCGCTTCGCCTGTGCGCAGGCAAAAGCGCGCGTGATGCCACGGGCAGCGGACGGTCTCCTCGACAATCAAGCCTTCCGGCAGAGGACCGCTGTAGTGCGTGCAGGTTGCGCCGGTGGCGAAGATGTTGTCGCCTTGCCGTACCAGCATCACCGCCTCGCCGTCCACATGACCAACCAGCGGCGAATTCTCCTTAAGATCTTTGACGTCAATGCCGGATTTCAGATCCGGTCCTTTCGGTTGTTCCTTGCTTTCCGCCATTCTGGGCTCCTCAATCTGACCGGCTGATGCCGAGTACCAAACGTCTCACGCTTTCGACTACCGCCCCGTAAACAAGGTGCGCGCCGAACTCGACGCCTTCGCGCCGAGGTGTTGAACGCGTTACCGGCTGCGATAGTCCCAACAGCGGTACGGCGATCACGTGCGCACCCAGCCATACTGCTGTTCCGAATGTCATGCCCCATCCCGTACGCAACGCCGGCAGCGTCTCCACAGCCGTTCCGTATGCGGCCGCTACGCAAGTACCGAAGCTATAGTGCATCACAGGTCCGGCCACTTTTTTCTGTTGCGGCGTTAGTTCATGCTCGAAGACGGTCTCCGAAATGGCGGACGCCGCCTTCACCGTCGAATCTTCCTCGTAGTCCTGGCGCGACGGCCCGGCTTGCTCGAAGAGCGCGTGGATCTGACTCATGACGAAAGATGCAACGAGCCCGCCTAGTGCGCCTGCGAGGAAAGCGCGTCCTCGATAGACTTGCATCTTATACCTCCGGGAGCTACCTGCGGCGCGACTTTGGCGAGTTCCGACAAGAACAAGCCGGCGACGCGGCTCACGTCGAATCGCTCGACGTGCCGTCGGCCGGCGGCGGCGAGCGATTCGCATAGACTCCGGTCGCGGTAGAGACGCAGGAGTCCCTCGGCAAGCGCTTCGGTACGGTCCGGCTCGACAAGAATTCCGTGCCGGACGACTTCAGGCACAGCGGCCGCCCGCGCCGCCACAATGGGTTTCCCCGCCGCCATTGCTTCCAGAAAAACGATACCGAACCCTTCCTGCCGGCTCGGCAAGCAAAAGACGTCCGCGCCTCGATACTCCTCAGCCAGTCTGCTCATTGGCAGATCGCCAAGCCAGCGCACCACGTTCTCAAGCCGCAACTCCCTGTAAAGCTGCCGCAACGGACCAAGCTGCGGCCCCGCGCCGACAATGCGAACCTCCAGCCTCGGAATCGAATCTCGCAACTGCGCCGCCGCCCGCAGCAGCACGTCCAAGCCTTTTCTGGGATAGAAACGGCACACCGACAGGACCGTGAAACGGCCCGTCTTGGGCTTGGCGTTGACTGATCCGAACAAATGCCGCCAGGCTGCTAGATCAATGGCCTCCGGCACAACCACGGCGCCGTTCACGCCGTAGAGCGCTTCGATGCGCTCGGCACAGTAGCGGCTAACGGTGATGACTAGATCGGCGCGCCGTGCATTCTTTGCTTCCAGTTGTGCATGAAGGGCCATACCGACGCGCGTCATTCCCGATTCGAATCGAACCGCGTCGCCAATGACGCCTTTGATGCAGGCGACATGCGGCGGCGAACTTGGTCCCGCCGGCAGCGCATATCCTTCGGCGTCGATGCCGATCGTGGCATCCGCGCGCGGATCCCGCCAGCGCAGCGCTTCGTTAAACAATACTCGCGTCGCTATCCACGTCGGCAAGCGGACTTGGGGTGTGATCAACTCGACGTTGGCTCCCAATCGGCCCAGGCCGCGCACCAAGTTTTGCGTGCCCACGTAGCATCCGCTCCCTTGCCGAACGTTCTGCGCTATTGCCGAAATGAATTGGAGCCGAGCCATGAAGCTGCGAACCGGCGCTATCGGAGCCGGCGATGACTTGGCGATTTCTTACGCCTGGCAAGCTCCGCGCTGTTCTGATGGAACGATTTTACCGTTCCAGGAGCTCACCACAAAGCGAGGGAGACGGCAAGAACCTCGCACGCATCAGCCAAGCCACCGCCTGCATCCATCTCACGTTAAGATCCTCGCTCCCCTGCCGCCGTCCTGCTTCGGCTCGCGATTGAGGAGGCACAACAGCCAAACCCTCCCTGGATCCTTCGCAGATGCCGTCTTCCGCCGCCGGAAACGGCCTCTCCCCCTAAGATGGGCCCCAGGGCGGGCGTGTTACCTTGGCCGCGCTCAAAACAATTGGTTCTTTTGGGGAAGTTGTCTGGAGCTACCATGGCAAACATGACGACGTACGCTAAGGCGTCCCTAGTTGCCCTGGTGCTTTGCGGGTCTCTTTGGGCGCTGCAGTCGCACTTAGGCTATGAGCGGAGGTCTCAAGAGTATGAGTACGAGATGCAGAATCCGGCCGACGACCCGCCAGACGCCTGGGAAGAGGGCGAGTTCACCTTCGCGCGGCTGCGTTACCGCTCGGCGGGCCGGCGCGGCGATAGCTGGGGAACGGACGCCAACAAGGCCGAGCGTATCTTCCTGACCGGCGTCCGAAGGCTGACCGGAGTCAATGCGCGATCGGTCGAAGAGATCGTCGACATCGACAGCGACGAGATGTTCAACTGGCCTTGGCTATACGCCGTCGAGGTAGGCTACTGGGACCTTAACGACTCGCAGGCGGCAAGGCTACGCGAATATCTAGACCGCGGCGGATTTCTCATGGTGGATGATTTCCATGGTTCGCGCGAATGGGGGGCGTTCGAATATGGCTTACGCCAGATCTTTCCGGACCGGGAAGTCGTGGACATCGAAAATGATGACGAGATCTTTCACGTACTTTATGATCTCGACGATCGCTTCCAGGTCCCTGGATTGCAGTATCTGTATTCCGGTCGAACCTATGAGCGGGACGGCGTGGAACCCCGTTGGCGCGGCGTTTACGATGATGACGGCCGCATCGTCGTTGCCATCTGTCACAACATGGACCTGGGCGACGCTTGGGAGTGGGCCGATGAGCCCAGCTATCCGGAGCCGTACACCGCCCAGGCTTATCACATCGGAATCAACTACATCGTCTACGCGATGACGCACTAAGCCCGGTCAATTAGCGGCATCACATGACCAAAGTCGCTATGGTCTTGATGACTGCGGTTCAAGGTTTTGCCTGGACCTTCTCGCCAAGATGGTTAGTTTCGAGGTTCCCCACGTTAACGCACGGATTCCCGAGATCACTTG
>CAZYOX010000129.1:0-10891 GCA_964649285.1 uncultured Bryobacterales bacterium
CGAGCACGGCGTCGGCATGGAAAAGAACGACCTGATGCCGAAAATGTTCAAGCAGGAGTCGCTGGACATGATGGATCGGCTGATCAAGGTCTTCAATCCGGATCGACGCTTAAACCCAGGCAAGATCCTGCCGACCGGCATGGGCTGCATGGAAGTGCGTCCGATGACCGAAAGGCAGAAGGGCACGGAGTGGTAGCGGGTGGCGCGGCTAGCGACGCTTTTTCTGCTTGGGGCGATAGCCGCGCCTGCTCAATTCTTGGAATTCCGCATACGCTTCGATGACGGCGGCTGTTTATCCTGCGCCGAATCGCTCAAGGGCCGACTGGAGCGAGTGCGCGGCGTAGAGACGGTGACGCTCGACGTGGAGCAGGGCATCGTCGAGCTAAAGCTTGCTGCGGATAATGGCGTCCGGCTGGCGCCTTTGCTGTCGCGCATTGAGCAAGGGGCCGCCAAAGCGTTGGAAACGTCGCTTGTTGCCAAAGGCGTGTTAGTCGATGTCGCAGGCGTTAGGAAAATCGAACTGCTGGGCGAAGCCGCCGGCCAGGTCTATTCGCTGGAAGGAGATACGAGAGCGGCGGAGGGACCTGTGATCGTCCAGGCGCATGTTCTCGATGCCGCGGCAGGTAGGCTGCGTGTAGAATCGGCCCGTCCAGCGCCTTAGAGCGGAGCTTGCCCCAAGGGGCTCTTTCCGACAGAATTAGAGCTGCGCTGAGCCCGGGAGCTTCTTTCGAGAGGTAACCATGGCCGCTTGCGCCGGATCTATATCTGTTTGGTCGCCTGGGACCACAATTCCCTCATGAAGCTCACTATCCGCTGCGCTTTGGCGCAATTCCTATTCTTGTTTGCGACCTGCGCCGGGTTGGCGCAGACCGTGGACGGCTCCATCGGAGGCCAGGTGACGGATCCGTCGGGCGCAGCTGTGCCGCGAGCGGCCATCACGGCAGTGGAGAGTTCCACGGGCATCGAGTGGACGGCGCAAACGAACCGCAGCGGCGCCTATCTGTTGCCGGAACTGCCGGCAGGCGTTTACCAGGTCGCCGCAAGAGCGGAGGGCTTTCGAGGCGTCGTCCGCGAGGGCGTAAGGGTGCAGGTGGGCCTGGAGGTCGTGAGCGACTTTGAATTGGTCGTCGGCGCTCCTGATGAGACGATTACCGTCTCTGCTGATGGAACCGGCATGGAAACGCGTTCGGCGACGCTAGGTACGGTGGTTTCCAATGCCTTCATCGTCGATCTGCCCTTGAATGGCCGCAACTTTTTGGATTTGGCGATGTTGTCCGCCGGCGTTTCGCCGGCAGCGGCGGGTTCCCCCGGCACCGAGCGGGGGCGGTTTGCATTTCAAGCAGCAGGCATGCGCGAGAGCTTCAACTCGTTTGTCTACGACGGGGTCTATGCGGTGGACCCGGTGTTAAACAGCTTCACTTTTACCCCGCCGGTCGATGCCGTTCGGGAGTTTCGCGTGGAGACATCGAACAGCGAAGCAGGATTGGGCCGAAATGCAGGGGCCCAAGTCGCCGTGGAGTTAAAGCGGGGCGGCAACGAGTGGCATGGCTCGGTTTACGAGTTTCTGCGGAACGACAGTTTGGACGCGCGCAATTTCTTCGCGCCGGCGGATCAAGGCCAACCGAAGTTGCGGCGCAATCAGTTCGGCGGTTCCATTGGCGGACCAATCCGCAAGAACACAACCTTCTTCTTCGCTGACTTTGAAGGCATGCGGGAGAGAAGAGGGATTACGCGGACAACGAACGTACCGACGCTGGCCGAACGCAATGGCGATTTCTCGAACAGCAGCTTACCGGCGCCCATCAATCCGCAGACTCAAACGCCTTTCCCCAACGCTCAGTTGCCCTTTCTACACCCGATCGGACAGGGTGTGGCGTCGCTGTATCCTCTGCCGAACCGCAATGTTCCGGGGCAAAATTACGTGGCATCGCCGACCCGGTCGGATGAGCATGACAAGTTCGACATCCGGCTTGACCAGAGGCTAGGCGACAACAGCCTACTGACAGGGCGCTACAGCTTCTCAGACCGCACCCTATTGGATCCCTACGCCGCCTCGAGTTTCTCGGCGTTGCCTGGATATGGAAACGACATCGAGGAGCGCGGGCAGAATGCAATGCTCTCGCACACACAAGGCGTCGGCGTGCGCTGGTTCAATGAAGCGCGATTCGGCTTTAACCGCATCGAGAACCGGACGTTCCAGCAAAATACCGGCACGAGCTTGAATAGCCTGGTTGGCCTTCCGGACTTCTCCACGCGGCAAGAGGACTTAGGACTGACGTTCATCGAGATCACCGGCTTCTCTTCGTTAGGAGATGAATACAACAACCCGCAAGATTCAGCGATCGATTCCTGGCAGATCTCGGATCTGGTGAACGGCGCTGTGGGTAACCACCAGTTACAGTTCGGGTTTGAGCAGCGCTGGGTTCGCGGAGAAGCTTTTCGGCATGTGCTGTCTCGCGGCCAGATGGGATTCACCAACTTCGCTTTCACTCAGAACGCCCTGGCGGATCTGTTGCTCGGATTGCCAAGCTTCACGGGCGGCGGCGTGGGCGACAACGACCAGAATCAGCGCACCTGGGCAACCAGCCTGTTCGTGCAGGACAGTTGGCGAGTTCGGCGGAGCCTAACCTTGACGCTCGGTCTGCGTTACGAGTACAACCAGCCCGCTTATGACGCATTCGATAACGCGGCGATCTTCGATATGGAATCGCAGCAGTTTGTGCAATTGGGCGTGAACGGCGTCCCGCGGGGCGGTTACGAGCCGGACAAGAACAATTTCGCGCCGCGCATCGGGCTGGCCTGGAGCCCTGGCGAATCGCGAAGGACGGTGGTGCGTGCCGGCTACGGCCTTCACTACAACACCAACTCGCTGGCTACGGGACAGGGCATCTACTTCAACCCGCCCTTCTTTAGCTTCCAGCTGTTCATGCCGAGCCAACAGAACGTCATTCAGATCCACGACCCTTGGCCCACGGGCGGAGCGGCGCCGGTTCCGCCGAGTGCAACGACCTACGACAGGAATTTGACGACAAGCTATGCACAGCAGTGGAACTTCACCGTGCAGCGCGAGGCGGCTCCGGGCGTTGTGGTTTCCGCCGGCTATAACGGCACGCGAGGAGTCAATCTGCTGAGAGCGCGGGACATCAACCAACCCGCTCCCGGTTTGGCGCAGCCCAATCTGCGGCCACTGCCGTTCTTCGGGGATATCAATCAAATTGAATCCGCAGCGGACTCGACTTACCACGCGCTGCAATTGCAGTTGCGAACGGAAATGCGTTCCGGACTAACGGGGCTGTTCAGCTACACCTGGTCGCGATCGATCGACAATGCCTCGAACTTTTTCTCGTCGGCCGGAGATCCGAACTTTCCGCAAGACAGCCGCAATCCCGGTGCGGAGAGAGGCCGGTCCAGCTTTGACACGCCGCATCGTTTCGTAGGCAGCTTCGCCTATGACCTACCCTTCGGCAAGGGTCGGCGTTGGGGCGGGAGCGCAGGCGGAGCCGGCGGCCATGTCATCTCCGGATGGAAGCTGAATAGCATCATCACTCTGCAGTCCGGACAGCCGTATTCGGTGATGCTGCCCAGCGAGTTGGACAATTCGAACACCGGGCGGTCGATTTTGGGATTCGGCAACGGCGACCGGCCCAACGTCGTCGGCGATCCGCGATTGTCGAATCCCGATCCGGTGCAGTGGATCAACCCCGCGGCGTTCGCCCTCCCGGCGTTTGGCTCATTTGGTAACGCCGGGCGCAATATCATCCAGGGTCCGGCGTTCTACAACATCGACCTGTCGGCGGTGAAGGATACTTCACTGGGCGAGACGACGACGCTGCAGTTCCGTGCGGAGTTCTTCAATGCGCTAAACACGCCGAATTTCTCCCGCATGAACATCTTTTTCGGAACTCCCGGATTCGGCCGGATTGGCCAAGCCAGCGCCGGCAGAGAGATTCAGTTCGGTATCAAGCTGCTGTTCTAACAGGCCAGATCGGCCCGTTCAATCCGCAGCCCCTTGAGGCTGCCTAAGACTGCCAGGGCAATCGAGTCCTGCTGGAACCAGCTATGAGCAAGGGCCTGAACTTGCTCGGCGGTGACGGCTTCGATGCCTTCATGAACCTCTTCAAGAGAGATCCATCGACGGAAGTACTTCTCTTGCCGGGCCAGGTTAGACATGCGGCTTGATGTGGACTCAAGGCTTAAGGTCAGGCTGCCTTTCAAGTGGTCCTTCGCCCGACGTAGCTCTTCGTGCGAGACCGTGTTGCGCTTCAAGTCGCCAAACTCGGCCATGACCAGAGCAATCACTTCCGGCGCCGATTCGACGGATGTCCCAGCGTAGACGGTCATGCAACCGGCATCGGCATAGAGGTTTTGGTCCGAATAGACCGCATACGCTAGACCTGCTTGCTCACGTATCTTGAGGAACAGTCTCGAACTAACGCCGCCGCCAAGAATCGTGCTCAGGATGTACCCCGCAAAGCGCTCGGGCGCAGCCATGGCGTGAGCAGGAACGCCGATACAGATGTGTGCTTGTTCGAGCGAGGGTTTGTCGTGAAGAACAATGGCCGGAGTGGCTCGCGGCGGCTCACTGACCGGCAGTTGGGAGCGGCCCGTGAGTTCGCCAAATTGACGCTCGACTTGGGCGACAAAGTCGTCATGCCGCAGGCTGCCGGCGGCGGTAACCAGTATCCGGTCTGGCCGGAAGATCCGTTGATGAAATCGGTGCAGGCCGTCGCGACTAAATTCCTCGATCGAGGACTTCGTTCCGATAATTGGACGTCCCAGAGCTTGGCCGCTCCAGAAGGACGACGAAAAGATGTCGTGGATCAGGTAGTCAGGACTGTCCTCGTCCATCTTAAGCTCTTCAAGTACGACGCCCTTTTCCTTATCCAACTCATCGGCGTCGAAGACGGGATGCAGGACCATGTCGCCAATTACGTCGACGGCCGTCGTGACGTGTTCATCCAAGACTTTGGCGGTAAAGGCGATCGATTCCTTGGTAGTAAACGCGTCTAGTTGCCCGCCGATGCCGTCAATGGCGAAGGCGATGTCCTCGGCAGAGCGATTTTCTGACCCTTTGAAGACCATGTGCTCGGTGAAATGGCTGATGCCGTTTTCTTCGGAAGCTTCCTGGCGAGAGCCGAAGTCGAGCCAAACGCCCACGGCGACCGAACGGACGTGTTCCATCGTCTCGGTAATGATGCGTGTTCCGTTATCGAGAACCGTCTTCTTAACTTGGGCGGGTGTTATGGGCTGAGTCACGGGCGATAAGCACTCCACTCTAGCATCACCGGGTAGTAGGGAACGATCCGATAAAATGGGCTTGTGGGCGGTACGTTGATCGGGCAGGATTTGGGCGATTTGACAGCGTTATTGACGTCCGTGGGAGAGAAGTCTTTCCGCGCCCGGCAGCTCTATCATGCGCTTTACCGCCAGCGGATTGAAGCTCTGGAGTCCGTTTCTGTATTGCCTTCCGTCCTGCGCAGTCGCTTGGCTCAAGAATTCGAGACAGGATTGCCGCAAGAATCTGAGCGATTTACGTCGAGCGATGGGACCGTGCGCTACCTGCTGCGGCTAGCGGACGGCAAAACCGTTGAGGCCGTCTTCATTCCCGAGAGAGACCGGGATACGCTCTGCATCTCTTCCCAAGTTGGCTGTCCGGTGGACTGCAAGTTCTGCTTGACCGCCTTGCTGGGCATCGAGCGAAATCTGACGGCGGGCGAGATCGTCGGCCAGGTTCTGCATTTGTGCCGCGCTCACCAATTGGAACCGCGAATGCGCCCCCTCAACATCGTGATGATGGGCATGGGCGAGCCGTTGCTCAATCTGGAGGCCGCGAAAAGAGCGATTGCGCTGATGGCTGACCCGGAAGGGCTAGCCATTCCGCTGCGACGCATCACGGTCTCAACGTCCGGGATTATTCCCAAGATCGACGAGTTCGCGCAGCTGAGCGCACGACCCCGGCTAGCCATCTCGCTCAACGCCTCCACGCAGGAATCGCGGGAAACGCTCATGCCGATTACCAAGAAGCACACGCTGGCCGAGCTCATCGCCACGTGCGAGCGTTTCCCGTTGCGCCCGTGGGAGCGATTGACGTTCGAGTACGTACTGTTGCGGGGAGTCAATGACTCGGACGAAGACGCCCGACGAGTGACGCGGCTGCTGGGCAGAATCAAGGCCAAGGTGAATGTAATCGCCCTCAATCCGGGGCCTGGAATTCCGTTCGAGGCCCCGAGCGAAGAGCGAGTGCTGGCCTTCCAGGCGATCATTCAGAAGGCACATCCCTGCTTCGTTCGCCGGCCCCGCGGCCAAGATATATTCGCGGCCTGCGGGCAATTGAAGCGGACCCTCTCCTAGAGAGTCGCTGCGCTACCATGGTCCGCTATGGCGGACTTGCGATGGGGCCT
This sequence comes from uncultured Bryobacterales bacterium, assembly GCA_964649285.1. GTDB lineage: Bacteria > Acidobacteriota > Terriglobia > Bryobacterales > UBA6623 > CAMPKL01. Next base: position 6,402 of record CAZYOX010000129.1, read on the forward strand.
GATCGGCTGCGGCGATATCTCGCGAAAGCGCGCCGCGCCTGCATTGCGAGATGCCCCCGGAAGCACGCTGGCGGCCGTTAGCCGCAAGCGCGCCGAGTTAGCGCAAGCCTTCGCCGATGAGTTCGGCGCCTCCCGCGCTCACGCTGACTGGCGCGACCTGGTGCGTGACCCGGAAATCGACGCGGTCTACGTGGCTACTCCGCTGGCGCCGCACGCGGAGCAGACAGTTGCCGCCGCCGAGACGGGCAAGCACGTGCTCTGCGAAAAGCCCATGGCGCTGGATACGGCGGAATGCGATCGGATGATCGCCGCCGCCCAGGCCAATGGGGTCAAGCTCGGCGTGGCCTACTATCGGCGGTTTTATCCGGTCTTAATCCGGGCGAAAGAACTCATCGAATCCGGAGAACTGGGAGTGCCGCTGCTGGCCAGCGTGCAGGCCTTTGAGCGCTTCGATACGGTGCCTAGCCAACCCGTACCCTGGAGGCTCGTGCCGGCGGAGGCGGGCGGCGGGCCGATGATGGATTTCGGCTCCCACCGATTGGAGATGCTGGTGACCCTATTCGGCCCAGTCGAGAGCGTCCGCGGCTGGAGCGACAAGCTGTTGTTCCCCGAGCGCGAAGTCGAAGACTGCGCCGGCGCCAGCCTGCGGCACCGGCGCGGCGTGAGAGCCGAGTTGCTCATCTCGCATGCCGCGAAGGAACCTCGCGACGCGGTGGACATCTACCTGAGCGAGGGATCGTTGCACATCCCCGTGCTCAACGCGGGCGAATTGCAGATCATTTCTTCGCAAGGCGCTCGCGTGGAGTCGCTGCCGCCCCACGCCAATCTTCATCAGCCCTTGGTGGAAGATTTTGTGAAGGCCGTCAAGGAAGATCGGGCGCCGAGCGTCACCGGAGAAGACGGTCGAGAGATCCAACTATTGTTAAGCGAGGTTTACGCTGGGTGATACGTGCTCTGAAGCGTCGGCTGCACGAGCTCGCCAATCGCGGCTTGCCCGCGCATCTGCGCGATGGACAGCGAGGCGAGGACCTCGCCTACGAGTTGCTCTGCGACGAGGGATTTCGAGTTGTTGCACGCAACTATCGGTCGCGATCCGGTAGGGGAGAGGTCGATCTGTTGGGTTGGGACGGCGAATGGTTGGCCTGCGTCGAAGTGAAGACGCGGCGCAACGACGACTTCGGACGCCCGGAGATGCGCGTCGACCGCGACAAGCAGAAGCGCCTAGTCTCCGCCGCGTACGACTATGCCCGCAGGGCCGAAGTCGATCCGGAACGTCTACGCTTCGATATCGTCAGCGTGTTGCTCGGCGAGCCGCCTACGGTCGAGCTATACCGCGCCGCATTCACCGCTCGATCAGCGCTGGAGAGACGCCGCATTGGCTGAATTCATCGAAGACCTCTACGGCGATCGGATCCTCATCTCGCCGGGACGGGCGGCGCGGCCGTACGATTTCCATTCTTCGCCTGAGGAACGGCTTGCCCGTTGCCCGTTCTGCCCCGGACACGAACGCCAAACGCCGCCTGAGACGTTCGCCGTTCGAGAAGACGGCGCCGCCGATTCGCCCGATTGGCGCTTGCGGGTCACGCCCAATCTGTACCCCGCCTTTCCCCGCGAGCCCGCCGACGGCGAGGCGTTCGGAATCCACGAAGTCATCGTGGAGACGCCGCGCCATGCGGCACGCCTGGGCGATCTAAGCCAGGAGGAATTGTTCCTAGTCTTGGCCGCGTGGCGAGACCGCTTCCTTGCGGCTCAAGAGGACAAACGCATGCGATACGGTTTGGTCTTCAGGAATCAAGGCCCCAACGCTGGCGCATCCCTTGAACATCCTCACTCGCAATTCATCGCTCTGCCCTTTGTGCCCAAACGAGTGCACGCTGGACTGCAGGCGCTAGAGGGCGGTTCGCATCGCGCACAGGTCCAGCGAGAGTTGGAGAGTCTCGATCATCTCGTCGTTGCAAGCCGCCGTCTGGCGGCGATTTCTCCTACGGCATCCCGGTTTGCCTATACGCTACGGATGCTGCCGAAGACACCGGAAGCGCGCTTTGAGGAATCCGAAGACGGACTGTTGGAGGAAGCCGCCGGTCTGCTCAGGCGGCTCCTACGAGCGCTCGATAGCATGCTCCATCAGCCTGACTACCATTTGTTGGTGCATACGGCGCCATTCGGCGAGGACCGCTATTGGTGGCACATCGAGCTGTTTCCCCGGCTAGGTCAGGTCGCCGGCTTTGAATGGGCGACGAGCGTGTTCCTGAATCAGGTTTCTCCCAGAGAAGCAACGGGCGCTTGGCGGCGATCGCTGGCGCGCTAGCGCGCGGATTCTGCAGGCGCGGTTTCGCTGCGTGTACGGTCGGCGGGCTGCGAGGAGGCGTCGCCTACGGCGGCATCGAGTTGAGGGAACTGCACGCGGACGCGCGTCCCGCCGCCTAGCCGGCCCTCGATAGACATCTGGAAATCATTGGCAAACAGAACGGCCAGCCTTTCATGCACATTGCTGATCCCGATGCCGGCTTGGAAGACGACCGGAAGGACCTTCTCGGGAATACCCACGCCGTCATCCTCAATCTCAATTTGCAGGCGCCCGCCCTTGACCGCACTGCGCAGCCACAGGGATCCAACGTCGACTTTTGGCCCAAAGCCGTGCTTGATCGCGTTCTCCACCAGCGGCTGCAATAGCATGCTGGGCACCAGCGCGTCGAGAGATTCGGGCGACCATTCTTCGTGAACTTGGAGTTTTGGTCCGAAGCGGGTTTTTTCGATTTCCAGATAATCGCCGATAAAGCGGATCTCGTCCCGTAGGGGCGTAAAGGCGTCCTGTTGTCGGAGCAGCCTGCGGAGGATGCTGGATAGCTTGACCACTAACTCACGCGCACTGTCTGGGTTGATTCGAATCAGCGATGCGACCGAGTTCAGCGTGTTGAAAAGGAAATGCGGGTTGATCTGGCTGGAGAGATTCCGTAGACGAGCTTGCATCAGCAAGCGCTGCTGTTCTTCCAGCTTCCACTCGGTCCTGGTGTGGTCCCAAACCTTGATCGTGACGCCAATACACACAACCGTGGCAACATAAACGAGCACCACGGTCAGCGCCCCGACGTCGTCGCTTGGCATGTAGAGCGAAAATAGCCAGCCACGCCCGCCAAATCGTCCGGCGAGGCTCGAACGCAGGAATTCAATGGCGATGCAGCAGACGAGCAAGGCCATCTGGAAGGCGCTTTCGCTGCTCGGCATGCGCGTTACCCAGCGGGATATGGTGAACGGGAAGAACGGCGAGAACCTCCAGATCTCATCCGGGTCCGGCGCTACATCGCGCATCAGGCCGCCCAGCGCGCCGACCCCGACAAGCAGCGGCAGAGCGATCCACTCGCCGCGCAGAAGCAACGCGGGCGCGGCAACCAAGACTCCCGTAATGCTGCCCGTCACGTACCCGCCCACGAGGCCGGCGACGAAGGCGCCCTCAAGCCCTAGATCGGCAGCGGCATAGTTCAATTCGATTCGGACCAAGGTCCCTGCCGAAAACACAACGCCAAACAATAAGCCGAGTTCGGCTCGTTGCCGGAAGGCGCGCCGCTCGCGAAGCAGCATGCGTTTGGCGAAGGACCACCGCAACAGCAAGCTAGCCATCGAGGCGATCACCGCGATCTTGACGAGCAAGCTGACCAGGATCGTGTTGTCGGAAGTCATCAGCGAGCCGGAGTGAATCTCTATAATGTTAGTAGTATCCGGCTGATCCCGAAGACTCGCCGGTTGGCGGGTCGGCCTTTCCACCGTGTCGCAGAATTCATCAGACGCTCGTGTCGAGCGCGTTGCCGATGCGTTACTTCCGTGCGCGTACGGGGATTTTCGCGTGCTCGGCTACCGCGGATCTCAGGGCAGCCGCACGCAGGAACTGATCGTTCTGCGCTACGGGGACTTGGCAGCGACCGGCAGGCCGCCTTTGGTGCGCGTTCATTCCCAATGCTTAACGGGCGAAGTCTTCGGCAGCCAGCGCTGCGACTGCGGGCCCCAACTGCACATGGCAATGCGCCTAATCGCCGAAGAAGGACGCGGCATCCTCATTTACGATCCCCAGGAAGGGCGCGGCATCGGCATCCTGAACAAGCTCCGCGCCTACGAGTTGCAGGACGAGGGAGCGGATACGGTCGAAGCCAACGAAGCTCTCGGGTTCGCCGCCGACGAACGCGATTATGACCTGGCGGTGGCAGTCTTGCTAGACCTTGGCGTCAAACGAGTCCGCTTCCTATCCAACAACCCGGCAAAGGTGGCGGCTCTTGAGGCAGCGGGCGTGGCTGTCGAGGAACGCGTCCCCTGCGAACCCTCGTCCAGCGACCGGGCGGCGGGCTATCTCAAAACGAAGAAAGAAAAACTCGGGCACCTCATTGAGACCCTCTGATGGACCCGGGCAGAGAATTCTTGCCAGAATTCAACCACGTCTGAGATACTGATTCTGCGGTAGTTATGCCCCATCAGGCGGATTGCCGTAACCGAGCCGAAAT
>CAZYOX010000130.1:0-10862 GCA_964649285.1 uncultured Bryobacterales bacterium
ATCCTTCTTGTGCTCTTTCAGGTGCTCGGTCAAATCCGCGATACGACGCGTAAGCAGAGCGACCTGCACTTCCGACGAACCTACATCATCGCTATGGATGGCGTAGTTCGAGATAATTTCTTTCTTAACCTGTTCTGCTAGTGGCATTCAGCTACTGCTGCTCCGTTCCAATTGCTTCTACTTTTGTTCGCTTACTCCCGGAAGTATACCATAGCCGCAGCAACTGGCTCTGCAACAAATCGCAACTGTTTTGTTCCTAATACGCCCGATTCCTGCCCCTTTTGACACGCTCACGGACAGCCTATAAATCTTTTGGCGGGCGCTAGTTCTGAGGGACCCGGCCAAGAAGCCCCGGTTGTGTATACGATGGGCGTCGGGGAAGCTCGCTTCCAAAGGTTGGTGCTCAAAGAGCGGATGGCTACGGACAATCGCATTACCAGCGCCCCTTCAGGTTCAAGTCCGGCCCCGCCTTGGCGGAGAGGGATAAGGGATTTGCATCCTGCCTACTTCTCTCAGGTCATGGCGACCGGTATCGTTTCGATCTCCGCGCATCTGACCGGGTTCACCGCGATAGCCCAGTGGCTTCTTGTGCTGAACGTTGGAGTCTACGTCGTTCTGCTCGCTCTATTGTTGGCGAGAATCGCGGCCTACCCGCGAGCGGTGTGGGCGGACCTCAGTAGCCACTCTCGCAGCGTCGGATTTTTCACGTTGATCGCCGGCACATGCGTCTTGGGCAGCCAATCTCTCTTGGTCGGCGGGCAGGAGTCGGCGGCGTTTGCACTTTGGGTGTTGGGTTTCGTCCTCTGGGCCGTTCTCATCTACGGCATCTTTACGGTTCTGACCGTATTACCCGAAAAGCCCACATTGGACGAGGGCATCAATGGAGCTTGGCTTGTCGCAGTGGTGGCGGCGCAGTCGGTGGCGGTCCTGGGCGTTCAAGTGTCCGGACGATTCCAGTCCCCGGAGCCGGTCCTGTTCCTTTGTCTCGCCATGTGGCTCGGCGGCGGGATGCTCTACGTATGGATGATCTCGCTCATCTTTTACCGGTATACGTTCTTCCCAATGAAAGCCGCCGACTTGGCGCCGCCCTACTGGATCAACATGGGAGCGGCTGCCATTTCTACCTTGGCCGGTGCTCAACTGATCGCCCACAGTGAAGTTAGCCCTATATTGGCTACCCTCCTGCCGTTCCTCCAAGGCGTTACGATCGCGTTCTGGGCGACGGCGACTTGGTGGATTCCGATGCTGGCGACATTGGGGGCGTGGCGTCACCTTTATTCCGGGTTTCCATTCCGCTACGACCCTCTTTATTGGGGCGCCGTGTTTCCAATCGGAATGTACACCGTTTCGACATACCGCCTGGCCGAGGCGCTGGACGCGGAATTTCTCGGCCTGATCCCGCGATATTTCGTTTATGTTGCCTTCGCGGCCTGGACGATCGTATTCACGGGGTTGCTGCGGTCGCTGATCCGATTGGTGTCACTGAGCCGTCGAGGAGTACAAATGGAGTAAGCCGTTTGTATGCTAGGCGAACGGGATGTAGGCTAGTGGCTGACGCGTCCTCGCGCGTCTGGGCCGATGGTTATGGGTCCTGAAACAAGACGAGCTACCGCTTGGGGCGTCGCCGTGACGCTCGTCCTAGCAGGCCTGATCCTGGTTGGCTCGCGCAACCTCGCGCACTTCGACGCCGCTTTGGTTGCGTATACCTTCGCGGTTCTCTTTGCGACCTTCGGGCTGACTTACCGCTATTCGATGTGGCTGCAACGACCGCCAACGGGCTTGTACTGGCGGCGGGGCTGGCAGAGCTTTTTGCGTCCAGGACGGCGGGCCGGCAACTTGCGGTCGTGGTTCGGCCGCATGGGCTCGGACGTGCTGGCGAACCGGTTCATCTTGCGGCGCGGAAACGCGCGTTGGTTGGCTCACATGCTGATCATGTGGGGCTGTCTCATCGCCGTCGCTATTACGTTTCCGCTGGTATTCGGCTGGCTGCACTTCCGCCCCGTAGAGGGCGACCTGTCGCTGTACGAGGCCGTCATCTTCGGTTTCCCCGCCTTTCGGTTCCCTCACGAATCGGCCACGGCTTTCTTTCTCTTCCATGGGCTGGTTTGGTCGTCGTTCGCGGTAATCGGCGGAGTGATGTTGGCCGTCCGGCGACGAGTGCGCGACGAGGGCGCGGCTGCTTTACAACGGTTTGGGGAAGACTTCATGCCGCTGATCCTACTCTTCGCGGTCAGCGTCACCGGCCTGATGCTGACGGTGAGCTATACCTGGATGGCTGGTCAGGCCTATAGCTTCATCGCCATTCTGCACGCGATCACCGTCATTGGCACTTTCTTGTGGCTGCCGTTCGGCAAGTTCTTCCACATCTTTCAGCGGCCGGCCCAACTCGGCGTAGGCTTCTACAAGGACGTCGGCCGGATCGAAGAACCCGCGCACTGCCGCCGTTGCGGTCACGCTTTCAGCTCGCGCATGCACGTGGAGGATCTCATCGAGGTCCAGAGGCAGCTCGGCTTTCGTTACGAGATCCCCGGCCACCCGGCCGAGCACTACCAGTGGATCTGCCCGCCCTGCCGACGCGCCTCTTTCGCCATGGCGCAGAGCGGGCTATGGCGCGGCAGGCGCGGCGGCGCTCCGCTGCCGGCCGAAGCCGTTTCACAGCCGATGCCTGTTCCTGTCAACAGAGGCCTCGGAGAAGGACCGCTGGGCGTCGAGGACGCTGAGAACTTTCACCCGTAGCGCACAACAACCCGATCATGAAGAGTTCCACGTACCCCGCCACGCCCGTTCCGCCGCTCGACCTGGAAATCATGCGGGAATTCGGACCCAACCTCGTCCACGAACGGGAAGCGCCCGCCGCTGAAGCTGGAGCGGACAAGCTCGTCAAGACGCATTGCTGCTTCTGTGGGCAGCAATGCGGCCTTCAACTCAAGGTCCGCGACAATACCGTCATCGGCGTCGAGCCGTGGTACGAGTTCCCGTTCAATCGGGGCATGCTGTGCCCGAAGGGCGTCAAGCGCTACTTGCAGCAAGCGCATCCCGATCGCCTGCTGCGAGCCTATCAAAAAGACTCCAGCGCTCCTAGCGGCTTCGGCCCGATCCCTTATGAAGACGCCGTCCGCCGAGTGGCCGGCGAGATAGAGCGCATCCAGCGATTGCACGGGCGAGACGCTTTCGCCGTTCTTTCGGGCGCCAGCCTGACGACGGAGAAGACCTACCTGATGGGCAAGTTCGCCCACATGTGCTTGCGCACAAGCAACATCGACTACAACGGCCGCCTTTGCATGGTAAGCGCGGCGGCGGCGAACAAGAAGGCCTTCGGTATCGACCGTGCCGCAAATCCGTGGGCCGACATTCTGGGGGCCGAGGTCATCTTCGTCAGCGGCGCTAATGTCGCCGAGTGTGCTCCGATCACCACGAACTACATTTGGCAGGCCCGCGAACAAGGCGCTAAAGTCATCGTCGCCGATCCGCGTATCACGCCGATCGCCCGCACTTGCGACCTGTTCTTGCCGGTCAAGCCGGGACGAGACACCGCGCTATTCAACGGCATTCTGAACCTGATGATCGAGAACGGCTGGCTCGATCACGCCTTCATCGAAAAGCACACGGCCGGTTTCGAGGCGGTAGCCGAGAGCGTGCAGGAATGGACGCCGCGCCGCACTGCCGAAGTGACCGGGATTGCCGAAAAGTCGATCCGCCAAGCGGCCGAATGGTGGGGCGCGGCCAAAACCAGCTTCCTGCTGCACGCTCGCGGCCTTGAACACCACAGCAACGGCGTAAAGAACGTCATGAGCGCGATTAACATCGTGCTCGCCTCCGGGCGCATCGGCCGGCCCCACTGCGGCTACGGCACTATCACCGGACAGGCGAACGGTCAGGGAGGACGCGAGCATGGCCAGAAGTGCGATCAGTTGCCCGGCGGCCGCGATCTCGACAACCCCGAGCACCGAGCGCATGTCGCCGCCGTGTGGGGAATGGACCCGGCCGATCTGCCGAACTCAGGAGTAGACGCCTACGAGATCATTCGCAAAATCGATCGGGGCGAGATCAAGGGGTTGCTCAGCATCTGCATCAATCCCGTGGTCTCGCTGCCGGACAACAACTTCGTTCGCCAGGCGCTGGAGAAGCTGGAGTTCTTTTGCGTGATTGACTTCTTCATGAGCGAGACGGCCCGCTACGCCGACGTTGTTTTGCCTGGCTCCTTGCAGGAAGAGGACGAAGGGACGGTGACGCAGGTCGAAGGCCGCATCGTACGCATCAAGAAGGCCGTCGAGAGCCCAGGCGACGCGCGAGCGGACTGGAAGATCATACAGGACATCGCAAGAGCGCTCGGCCGCGAACAAGGATTTACGTTCGAAAGTTCGAGGCAAGTCTTTGAGGAGCTTCGCGCCGCATCGAAAGGCGGCGTTATCGATTACTCCGGCGTAACGTATGAACGAGTCGAGGACAACCTAGGAGTGTTCTGGCCCTGTCCCAGCGAAACGCCGGAAGGCGTCGCAATGCCGGGACCGCAAGGCACGATACGGCTTTTTGAGCCGGGTTCGTGGAACCCAGTGGCCAAGGGCGCCGGGCCGTTCTATTTCCCTGATGGGAAGGCCCGCTTCAACGTGACGCCCTATGTGGGACCCGCCGAAGATGTCGACGCCGACTACCCAATCATTCTGACCACGGGCAGAGTGGTCAGCCAGTTCTTGTCAGGGAACCAGACGCGGCGCATCGGGCCCCTGGTGGATCACTACCCTGAGCCACGCATCGAGTTGCACCCGCGTCTCGCCGAGCGGCTAGGAATCGCCAACGGCGACTGGGCAACGGCCGAGAGCCGCCGCGGCAACTGTACGCTGCGCGCCTCCGTGGTCAGGACCATTCGGCCCGACACTGTCTTTATTCCCTACCACTGGGCCGGCAGAAAGAGCCCCAACCAACTCACGATCTCCGCGCAGGATCCGATTTCAAAAATTCCTGAGTACAAGGTTTGCGCCGTGCGAGTCAGAAAGGCGGATGGTCCGCCCGAATATGTGGGACTTCTCGAACCCCAGCAGTAGCAGAACTTCATCATGTCCGTTCCCGCCCAGTACGAATTTTTCATGGACCCCAGCCGTTGCATCGGCTGCCAGGCCTGCGTGCAAGCCTGCACGGAGTGCGACACGCACAAGGGGCAGTCATTGATTCAACTCGATTACTTGGATCGCGCGCATTCGACGCAAACCGCGCCGGTGGTTTGTTTGCATTGCGAGACGCCGACCTGTGCGGAAGTGTGTCCGGCGGACGCCATCAAGCGAACCGAGGACGGCGTCGTCCAGACGGCCCGCAAGCCACGCTGCATCGCCTGCAACAACTGCGTTCTGGCATGCCCTTTCGGCATTCCCAAGATGCACACCGGAAGGAGCTTGATGATGAAATGCGACATGTGCTACGACCGCACTTCATCCGGTCTCAAACCCTGGTGCGCTTCGGTTTGTCCGAGCCAGGCGCTCGCATTTGGCACGCGAGAGGAAGTGGCCCGCTTGCGCCCAAACGCGAAGCCGCTCAATACGTTCCAGTTCGGCGCGCAAATCATCCGAACCAAGGTGAATGTGATGGCGCCGCGTGACTGGCCCGATGAGATCGTCGACGTAACGGCGGCGATGCACGAACCCACAATTGGACATGACATGCTCGACGACATCTTCTCCGGCAGTGTGGACGAGGTGAAGGCATGATTCAGCAAGGAACCAGCAGCGTCTCCGATGCCGAGCGTCAGACGATTCCACCGGACGGCCGGCCCCTGGAGGAACAACCAAAGTGGCGGCAGGATTTTCCGATCGACTGGGCGCAAGACGAATACATTTCGCACCGCGACTTGATCAAGTTCCTGGTGCTGACGAGCGCGGCGTTCGTCGTGGGACAGTTCTCCATCGTGGTGAAGAGTCTGTTTGGCGGACGAGAACCAGCGCCGCCCGGAGTGCCGGTCGCCCGCGTGGACGAGTTGGCTGTCGGTGGGGCGAAAACATTCAACTACCCGCAAGGCAGCGCTCCCCGGCTGCTGGTCCGAATTGGGGAGGCGGAGTTTGTGGCCTACGATCAGCAGTGCACGCATCTGCTCTGCCCGGTAGTGCCCGCCTTTGAGCAGGGCAAGCTCCATTGCCCTTGCCATAACGGCTGGTTCGATCTGAAAACGGGCCAACCCTTGGCCGGGCCTCCGCGCCGCCCTCTGCCGCGAGTCTCGTTGGAGGTTCGCGACGGGACTGTCTACGCCACTGGCATGGAGGGAACCAGCGTATGAACGGGAAACAGCGGTTCACCCGCAAACGCCGCATGACGATCGTCAGCGGCATCCTGGCGCTGGTCATTCTGATCGTCATCCTACAACTGTGGTTGCTCACGGCGACGATGAACGTCTACCTGGGAGGCGAGACGGGAATCGTCATCCCCGCCGCGCTGGCGAGCCTCGTGGGCTTTGGGCTCAACGCCGGACTTCTGCGGTATCTCTATCGGCTGGAGTAGGAGGAAAACGGACGCAGGCAAGTCGGAGGCGCGCGCCGCCTCCGAAGATCCAACCTCTTATCCGATGTTCAGATCGGCGGGCAAAGCCTGACCAGATCCCGGATCGCCCAGACGACAAATCCAGCATTGCTAATTGGCGGCAATCTGTTCGCCTTGGTCCAGATGCGCGAAGCAGATCGTTCCGGCATTGTTGAGCCATACGTCTATGCGTTTCCACTGCTGAAGAGTCCGCTCGACAAGGCCATGGATGTCTTGTTCCTGCGTTATATCCATTGGGACAACAAGAGCTTCCGCACCGGTTGCCGCGCATAGTCGAGCCGTCGCTTCTAAAGCTTCTTGGCGTCTGGCGGCAAGCACGACACGGCAGCCGTCGCGCGCGAAGGCAATACCCGCGTCACGTCCGATTCCACTGGGAGGAGCCGGTTACCACCACTACGCGACCTGTGAGTTGAGCCGGCTTGCTCTGCATTCAGAAGCGCGTCCCCGCGGGCCTACCAGCTAGACACGGGGCTGGCGTCCACCGTTTCTGCTGGGTGCAGGGGCGGGGAACCGGTTATCGGTTGACGCGATCCCAGATCAGGCGTAAACCCTTTAGAGTTAGGTGTTCATCGACTTCTTCGACATAGCGCGACGACGGGCAGATGACGTGCGCTTGACCGCCGGTTCCGACCACTGTTGTCTCTGAACCCAACTCGGCCAGCAGCCGTTCCAGGATTCCGTCCAGCAGTCCCAGCGACCCGTAGAATAGGCCCGACTGCAGGGCGCCGATGGTATTGGTGCCGATCAGCTTCGCTGGGCGGGTCACCTCGATTTGAGGCAATTTGGCCGTGTTGCTGAACAGCGCCTTGGCGGCCACTTCCACCCCGGCGCACAACAAGCCGCCGACGTAGCTGCCGTCGGACCGCACCACGTCGAAGTTGATCGCCGTACCGAAGTCCACGGCGATGCACGAGCCGCCGAAACGATCGAAGGCGGCGACGCTGTTGGCGATGCGGTCGGCGCCGACCTCAGCAGGGTTGTCGATGGCGATCGTTAGGCCGCTGTCGATGGCCGCGTCGATAAACAACGGAGTGCGCTGAAAGTAGCGCTCAGTCATGCGCCGCAACGAGTTGTTAAGGCTGGGGACCACCGAAGAGATCACCACGCCGTCGATCTCCCCTGCTGACAAGCCTGCCAGCATCAACAAGTTGCGAATCAGGACGCCCCAACCATCGACCGTCTGGTCGCGGTCGGTCTTCAGACGCCAGTCATGCAACAGTTGCTCGCCGCTGAAGACGCCGAGCGTTAGATTCGTATTGCCTACATCAATAGCCAGCAGCATCTAGTCCTCTAGCGGCCTGACGCCGCCTGCCAGGACGGGAACAATAACGCCGTCGTCCTGCTTCACGAGCAGAATACCGCGTTCGTCCAGCCCGACCGTGACGCCTTGGATGTTTTGGGCCGCGGTCTCGACGACCACCCGGCGACCCTTGGCGTAACTGGAGGCGCGCGTGAAAGCCTCCGCCACCGCTGCCGAACCGCGCTGAAGAAACATATCGTAATACTTCTCCAACTCAGTGAGGATCGACTCCAGCACCACGTCGCGGGCCCACTCGACGCCGGTTTCGCGGCTCATCGAGGTGGCGATGCCGTCTAGTTCCTCGGGAAAACTCGCCTGGTTTACGTTTACGCCGACGCCCGCCACGACGTAACGCGTCCGGTCACCGTCGGCGACCAAGTCGACCAGAATGCCGCAGCACTTCTTGCCGTTGAGCAGTACGTCGTTGGGCCACCGGATGTCCGCCTGTTGGCCGCATACGAGACCAATGCCCCGTGCTGTGCCAAGACCGCAGGCGAGCGTGATGGACATGGCCTGCGCCGCCGCCACCGGAGGTCGCAGGATCAACGAGAAATACAGGCCCGTGCGGCCAGGGGAGTGCCACTGGCGACCCAAGCGTCCGCGTCCGAAGGACTGCTCATTCGCGATGACCAGAGCGCCCTCGGGACAGCCGTTCTCGGCGCGCTCAGTCGCCTCGCGCATCGTCGTATCGATGACGTCGAAGTGGAACCGGGGTTGGCCTAATCGCGGCAAGCGGAAGTTAGGTGGGGTCTTTGTCGTCCAAGTGGAGGCGAATGAGCGGATCGCCGTGCGGCGCGGCGATGATGGAGTTCGGCGCAACTTTGGCAGCCAACAGGCGGGTTCCCGCGACCAATATGCCGCCGAGGATGCACAACCCGACCAGGATCCCGCAGGTGATGACAATGTCGAGCAGCAACGTGCCCATGTTGTCGTGACGGCCCGGCTCGCGGTAGTTCGTGGTCACTTCGCCGCGGTAGTGCACCTTCGACAGCAGGACCTGCGCGGCATCGGGATCACTGGGTCCCAAGACCACGGCAATCATCGAGACGTCTCGCTGGGCCACGACGTTCGGCAGACCCCGGAATTGTTCGATCTGTTCGCGCGCCATCTGCGGCGTTGGGTAGCTAAACAGCGCTAGCCGCTGTTGCTGGTCGCCGCTGCCGTATGTTGCCGCGACTGCTTCGGTTCCGAAATGGAAAGCCGCCACGGAGGGAGGCACTTCCGGCGCTATCCGTGACAGCGAAGTCGGCCCCAAAATGTACCGCTTGCTGCCGTTGGATAAGCCCTCCGCAGGCAAATTGTTGGCGACGGGCGGGTCCGCGCTCAACCGGACATTGGGGAAGTACTGCCCCATCATGAGCTCGATGTTCTCGTCATCGGGCTTGTCGCCCAAGATCTCCACCACGTAGTTGCCGAAATGGATCCAGGTCCGGCCTGGGCTTGACCACGCGCGCTCACCGTACGTGTCTTCCACGCCGCCTTCGGTAAGGCCCCAACAAAATGCGGCGTAGGCGCCAGTGTCGTCGTAGAAACGGTGGGCGGTAATCTTCGCTTCGCGGCCATCGGCGGTGCGAAAGATCCCTAGCTCGCCCGCTTCGTAGTCAAACTCGGTGTACAGCGCGCTGTCCTCCACCGGCGCGGCCTCCAGCGAAGTCCGGTTGAAGTCGCCCAAACGTTCCGGCAGAATCTCAGCCCATACGACCAGCGGACAAAGCAACGACAGTAGGATGAGCTTGTTCATAAGTTCGGGAACCTAGTCTGCGCCGCAGCACTTCTTATACTTCTTGCCGCTGCCGCAGGGACAAGGATCGTTGCGCCCGACTTTGTCGCCCTTGATGACTTGCTTGACCTGCGACAGAGACGTATCGCTGCCCGCCATTCTTACCTGCTCCAGTTCGCGCTCTTTCTTGCGGCGAATGTCGCGGGTGAAGTCTTCGATGGAAGAATCCGAAACGGCAGCAGCGGGGGCGGACGATCCGTTGACAGCTGCCGGCTCTTCCTCCGTGGTCTCTTCCAACGGCTGGAAGGTCTGCGCTTGGCGGGGCGGCGGTGCGCCTTCCTTGGGTTGCAGGTGGAAAAGAAACTTGAGTGTCTCTTCGTCGAACCGCTGCAACATGTCCTGGAAGAGGATGAAGGATTCCTTCTTGTATTCGATCAACGGATCCTTCTGGCCGTAGCCGCGAAGACTGATGCCTTCTTTGAGGTGATCCATCGAGAGCAGGTGATCCTTCCACTGCTGATCAAGCAGTTGCAGCATCAACATGCGCTCGTAGTAGCGCAAACGCTCGGCGCCGACCAGGGCTTCCTTGGCCTCGTATTCCTTCACCAGCAAGTCGGTGATCTCGTCGGCAATCTCTTGCTGGCTCAAGCCTTCGAGCTTGAGATGCTCGATCGACACGCCGAAGCCGTTCTGAACGTCCAGCTGCAGACCGGCAATATCCCAGGTATCGGCGTGCGTCTTGAGCGGGCAGCGCGTCTCCACGAGGGAGCCCGCGATATCCCCGGCCAAGTTGAGGATGTACTCCTTCTGGTCGCGCCCCTCCATCAGCTTGCGGCGCATCGTATAGATGGCTTCGCGCTGCTTGTTCATCACGTCGTCGTATTCGAGGACGTGTTTGCGGGCCTCAAAATGTTGCGCTTCAACAGCGGTCTGTGCGGCGAGGATGCGCTTGGTAATCAGTCCCGATTCGATCGGCACGTCTTCTTCCATGCCCAGCCGCAGCATCAGGTTCTGCATCTTCTCGCCGCCGAAGATGCGCATCAAGTCATCTTGCAGCGAAAGATAAAAACGCGACGAACCGGGATCGCCTTGGCGGCCGGCGCGGCCGCGCAACTGATTGTCGATGCGCCGCGATTCGTGCCGTTCCGTGGCCAATACATGCAGGCCGCCCAGCGCGACGACTTCGTCGTGCTCCGCGTCGGTTTGCGCTTTGAACTTGTTGAAGACCTCCAGCCATTCTTCGCGCGGCAGCAGATCGGGATTCTGTCCTTTCTTGATGAAGTACTCCCGAGCCAAAAACTCCGGGTTACCGCCGAGCAG
>CAZYOX010000131.1:0-10824 GCA_964649285.1 uncultured Bryobacterales bacterium
GGCTCGGCTGACTGTGCCGTAAGGAGCGTTGGAATGAACGTCAGAGCGAGTACGGCGCCGGCGATTCCCGCCCTTCGTAGAACGCCCGAGAAGGGCGGAAGGCTCCAGTACTTTTGACCGTTATGCACTAGCTGAGAGTCTATCACGCGGCGGCGGACCTCTCCGACGCAGGTAAGCCCTAGATCGAATAGATGGAGCATCTTAGACGCTTCAGGGGGAAGAACTGTTGCAGCGGAACTGAACCAACCACAGAGCGACGCCTAGCTGCGGCGGGCTCAGGCGGCATGCTATATTGTCGGTTTCGGACCTGCAATGGGTTCGTTGCTTTGAGTGGGCGCGTAGCTCAATGGTAGAGCAAGTGACTCTTAATCACTAGGTTTAGGGTTCGAGTCCCTGCGCGCTCACCACTCAATCTAAAAGACTTACATGGATTCGCCGATTCCGTCAAAATCGCTCGGGTAACCACGGGGTTACTTTGGGCGGTTTCTTGTGCGGCTGGATCCAGACAGGTTGAAACTCTCCCTTCCGATCCAGATCTCTTCATCTGACCCTCGAATCCTCAACGATTGTGACTCCTGGCCTCTTCCGCTATCCTGGCCGTCGCGGAGGTCCCAATGGCTCTGGTCCCCCTAACCCGGAAATCGGAGGTCGCCGCGGCCTATGCGGCGCTCGTGCGACAGATTAGGCGCGGTGCCCTGGTGCGCGAGCGGACAATCGGTTGGCGAGGGGGCAGCGGCACGTTCAAGCTCTACTGGCAGGCGAAGCATGGGTTCTGGACCGTCTTCTCCATCGGAGATCATGGGGAATACTGGATGCCTTACGGCTCGCGCGATCCAGATACGTTCGAGACCGCCAGCATCAGCTGCGAGATCAATCCCCCGCCCCATGGGATTGACCGGCGCAAAGGAGGCATCTTCTTGAGCGACGCGGCAGGCCGTCACTATCTTGCACACACCGGCAAGCTTGCGGGGGGCCGCAAAGGGATAGGTCGGGAGGCATTCCTTGCCTCAAGCGGCTGGCAACTGAGGCCTGTCGAATGGCCTGACGGCATCACTACGGAGGCGGCCGTGCTGGGCCGAATTGGGAGCCCGGCGCTGTTGCGTGAGATTGGAACCTACATAGCTGCGGTGGATGAGTTCAAGTTGAATGTGACCACAGCGGCACCTGCTCCAGTCCAGAATAAGAACAAGAACAAAGAACTCTCCTACACGCCAGAGTTCGAAGGCTCGCGCAAGTCTTACCGCGTGTCGCGAGTGATCGAAAGCGAGTGCAGTCACGGTACGGTCGTAAGGTGCCTCCGCGAGCAACTCGCTCGGATTGGGTGTCGGGCCTATTCGACTGGAAAGATCGATCTGTTTCTGACTGATCAGAACGGCGAAGCAACCCACGTGTTCGAAGTAAAGACAAATCAAGATACTTCGAACATCTACGGAGCTGTCGGTCAGCTCTTGATGCATACGGCGCTGAGTAAGCCGGCGCCGAAACGAATCGCCGTGCTGCCGGGAAAACCGAACGCTGAAACGGAAGCAGCCATGTTGGCACTCGGCTTGAAGATAGTCAGCTACGAGTGGAGCGCTGAGACCGTCAAGTTTCGGCGACTGAGGGAATCCCTGCGGTAGCGCTCTGCTGCCCATCTTTGAGCGGCTCGCAGGCAATTACTGCAAAATTTTGACAATTTATCGCAATTAAGTACGAGCGCTACTTGCGCCAGGCCGCGACATCGGAGGACATTAAATGCCTAGTCACGCGACCCCGCCGAGGGGAATGGGAAGCTGGGCTCATGGAAAACCTCTTCTTCGAGAAGCCGATTCTCAACTCGCCCTACGAGCGACCGGCTCGCCATTGGGAGTTGGACAAGGATGGCCAGCCCACCCAGCAAGTCATCGAGACACGGCGCTCGGCTGAGTTCATCACGCCGATCCCGAAGCCTCGCCGGCGCAAGAAGGGCGAGGCGGAGCAGAAGGACATCGTCTTCGAGGAGGGCAAAGGCCTCTCGGACGAGACTCGTCAGTATGAGCTAACGGCTCTGATCAACGCCGTCCGACAGGAGGTCGAGACTTGGCGGAATCTACCTACCCCCTCCAGTTGGCTGGTGACGCCGCAGACCGCGCGGCTCCTTCAACATTGGCGTCATCACAAGTTCAACGCCATCCGGCCGTTCTTTTGTCAGGTGGAAGCCGTCGAGACGGCCATTTGGCTGACGGAGGTTGCGCCGCAGCGCCCGACCGGTAAGCGGTTCCTGGAGCATCTGGCCAACGCCAATGCTGAGGCGAACCCTGGCCTCGATCGCCTCGCGCTCAAGCTGGCAACGGGCGCCGGAAAGACCACGGTCATGGCGATGTTGATTGCCTGGCAGACCGTCAACGCTGTCCGGTCGCCCGGCAGTAAGAAGTTCACCCGCGGGTTCCTGATCGTCGCGCCCGGCCTCACGATCAAGGACCGCCTGCAAGTCCTCCGGCCCAATGACCCCTACAGCTATTACAAGAGCCGCGAGCTCGTGCCTGACGACATGCTGGAGGACCTGGGAAAAGCGAAGATTGTCATCACCAACTACCACGCCTTTAAGCTTCGCGAACGTGTGGAGATCTCCGCTGGCGGCCGGGCTCTGCTGAAGGGCCGCACAGGCGACGACTTGAACACACTGGAAACCGAAGGCCAGATGCTCCAGCGCGTGATGCCGGAGCTGATGGGAATCAAGAACGTCTTGGCGCTCAACGACGAAGCGCATCACTGCTATCGAGAGAAGCCGGGCGACGCGGAGGAAGAAGACCTCACGGGAGACGACAAGAAAGAAGCGGAGAAGAATCGTGAGGCCGCTCGCCTCTGGATCTCTGGCTTAGAGGTCGTAAGCCGCAAGCTCGGTCTCAACCGCGTCTTAGACCTCTCCGCGACGCCGTTCTTCTTGCGCGGCTCAGGCTACGCCGAAGGCACGCTCTTCCCTTGGACGATGAGCGACTTTTCGCTGATGGACGCCATCGAGTGCGGCATCGTCAAACTCCCCCGCGTCCCCGTAGCCGACAACATACCGGGCGCCGATGTCCCGATGTTCCGCAACCTCTGGGAGCACATCCGCAAGGACATGCCCAAGAAAGGCCGCGGCAAGGCCAAGGACCTCGATCCGCTCAGCATTCCGGTCAGGCTGCAAACGGCGCTCGAGGCGCTATACGGCCACTACGAAAAAACCTTTGAGCTGTGGAGCAAGGAAGGAATCCGCGTACCGCCGTGCTTCATCATCGTCTGCAACAACACGTCGACTTCGAAGTTGATCTACGACTACATCTCAGGTTTCGATCGAACAGACGCAAACGGAGATGTCACACAGGAAAGAGGTCGTCTTGCACTCTTCCGTAACCACGACGAGCACGGCAATCGACGCGGCCGCCCGCATACGCTGCTAATCGATAGCGAACAGCTCGAATCGGGAGACGCTCTCGACACGAACTTCCGCGACATGGCTGGGCCGGAGATTGAGCAATTCCGGCGGGAGATCATCGAGCGTACCGGCGACGTCAAGCAGGCCGAGAACCTCACCGATCAAGAACTACTCCGCGAGGTGATGAATACGGTCGGCAAGATCGGCCGCCTGGGCGAGTCCATTCGTTGCGTCGTCTCTGTCTCGATGTTGACGGAGGGATGGGACGCCAATACGGTTACGCATGTCCTCGGCGTACGCGCCTTCGGCACGCAGTTGCTTTGTGAACAGGTCATCGGCCGCGCGCTGCGCCGGCAGTCCTACGACCTCAACGACGACGGACTCTTCAACGTCGAGTACGCGGACGTCCTCGGTATTCCGTTCGACTTCAATGCCGAGCCCGTTGTCGCACCGCCGCAGAGGCCGCGCGAGACCGTCGACGTCCGTGCTGTGCGGCCCGAACGCGATGCGCTGGAGATTCGATTTCCTCGCGTCGCCGGTTACCGCGTCGAGTTGCCGGAAGAGCGGCTCACGGCGACCTTCGGCGACGACCATGTCCTGGAACTGACGCCTGATCTGGTTGGCGCTTCGATCACCAAGAACTCGGGCATCATCGGGCAGGACGTCGACCTGGGCCTCAAACATACGGCTGATCTGCGCCCTTCGACCTTGGTCTACAACTTGACGAGCCGTTTGGTTCTTAGGAACTGGCGCGACGAAGACGGCGAGCCCAAGATGCACTTGTTCGGGCAGCTCAAGCGCATCGCTAAGCAGTGGCTTGATGCCTGCCTCGTCTGTAAGGGAGATACGTTTCCGGCTCAGCTCATGTACCAGGAGCTTGCCGACATGGCCTGTGATCGCATCACTGCAGGAATCGTCAGCGACATGGTCGGCGAGAACCCGGTCAAGGTTGTTCTCGACCCCTACAACCCTATCGGCTCGACTTCTCACGTGCGCTTTACGACTACGAAGACCGATCGTTGGCAAACGCATTCGCGGTACTGCCATATCAACTGGGTCGTGCTCGACAGCGGCTGGGAGAAAGAACTTTGTCGCGTTGTCGAGGCGCACCCTCGCGTCAGGGCCTACGTCAAGAATCACAATCTTGGATTGGAAGTGCCTTATCGGTCCGGGTCGGAGCCGCGCACGTACATCCCGGACTTTATCGTTTTGGTCGACGACGGACACGGCGAGGACGATCTGCTGCACCTCATCGTGGAGATCAAGGGCTACCGAGGCGAAGACGCTAAGGATAAGAAGACCACGATGGAGACCTATTGGGTTCCCGGCGTGAACTACTCCAAACGCTTCGGCCGCTGGGCGTTCGCTGAGCTTACGGACGTTTACGAAATGGAATTGGATTTCGAGGCAAAGATCGAGGGCGAGTTCGACAGGATGCTGGCCGCGGCGGCCCCGGCGGCGGTCTGAGAGACGTAACGATGGCGAAATCGAAAAAGACCGTAAAGAAATCCGTTGAGACGATTCGTCATGAGGAGGCGTCGCGCAAGAACATCCCGACGGCGGAGTATCAGGCGGTGGTGCTGGAAGAGACGAAAGACGCGCTGCGCGTGGCCTACGAACGGCGCAACCGCGACCTCGACCCGCAACTCGTGTGGCGAGGCAAAGACGAGCAGGACTGGTCGGACCTCGTCGTGCAGGCGCCGCCGATCTACATCCAAGAGAAGGTACACCCGAAGGTCTTGGTCGATGACTTGATGAGGCGGACCGAGAGGGCGGAAGAGGCTCAGGACCCGCAATTCGATCTCTTTGGCGATTTCAACGGCGTGCCAGAGGGCAACGCCAAGACGGAGTTCTATCAGCACGACGCCAACTGGACAAATCGGATGATCCTCGGCGACAGCCTGCAGGTGATGGCTTCCCTTGCAGAACGCGAAGGGCTGCGAGGGCAGGTGCAGTGTATCTATATCGACCCGCCTTACGGGATCAAGTTCAATTCGAATTTTCAGTGGTCGACGACGAGCCGCGACGTGAAAGACGGGAACGCCGGGCATATCACTCGGGAGCCCGAGCAAGTGCGAGCCTTTCGTGATACCTGGCGGGATGGCATTCACTCTTATCTGACCTACCTACGGGATCGGCTGACGGCGGCCCGAGATCTTCTGACAGATTCGGGATCCATTTTTGTCCAAATTGGCGATGAGAACGTGCACCGAGTTCGAGGGCTGCTAGATGAGGTTTTCGGACCCCAGAATTATGTAGCGCAGATCAATTTCGCCAAGACAACAAGCGATACGTCGCCGTATCTTTCGTCGACGTTCGATCTACTTCTCTGGTACTCGAAGCGCTTTGAAGACTTAAAGTACCGACAGCTCTATAACGAGAAAATCCCGGGTGAGGTAGGTGGGACAAACTACAACGCTGTCGAAGTGGGGTTGTTCGAGCGGAAGAGCCTCAGACGAGCGGACCAGAAAGACCTCGAAGGCCCGCACCGAATTTATTCTCTCGACAATTTGACAAGTCAGTCGATGGGTCGCGACAAGGGGGAAGGTGCTGCCAGTTGGTTCCCAGTTCGGCTCGACGGTCGGTTATTCCGTCCCTCGATGCAGGTCCGATGGAAGACTAACGAAGATGGTATGGGCCGTCTTGCGAAGGCTAGGCGCTTGGACTATACAACCAATCGTCTCGGTTACGTCCGCTACCTGAACGACTTCCCTGTGTACCCGATTAGATCCACGTGGAGCGATGTCGGCGCGAGCTTTATGGCCGATAAGACCTACGTTGTTCAAACAGTAGTCAGCGTCGTTGAACGCTGCCTGCTAATGGCTACAGATCCGGGCGACCTCGTCATCGATCCTACATGCGGCTCCGGTACGACCGCATTCGTTGCGGAGCAGTGGGGTCGCAGATGGATAACCGTGGACACTTCGCGTGTTGCCCTCACTCTGGCGCGCGCCCGTGTCATGGGTGCTCGCTACGCGTTCTACGTTCTGGCGGACAGCATTGAAGGTGCGAGACGAAGGGCCGAGTCTGCGCCTTCGGTCCCTAGATCACATGGCAGCACTTCTGGCGACATTCGCCAGGGGTTCGTGTATGAGAGCGTGCCGCACATAACTCTAAGGTCCATCACGAATAACGCGGAAATCGATGTGATCTGGGAGCAATTCCAGCGGACCCTTGAACCGCTTCGGACCAAGCTCAACGCGGCCTTAGGCAAACAATGGGAAGAGTGGGATATCCCTCGCGATGCCGGAGACGACTGGTCGAAGGACGCTAGGAAACTCCATGCTGAGTGGTGGGAGCAGCGCATCGCCCGCCAAAAAGAAATCGACGCCTCGATCGCCGCGAAGGCCGACTTCGAGTACCTCTACGACAAGCCCTACGTGGACAACAGGAAAGTGCGCGTTGCCGGGCCGTTCACCGTCGAGAGTCTCTCGCCGCACCGCACGCTCGCGGTCGGCTCGGACGATGAGCTGATCGATCCGATGCGTGCGCCAGGACGTCCGGAGAAAGCGGCCGACTTCGCGCAGATGATCTTGGAGAACTTGAAGACTGCAGGCGTGCAGCAGGCGCACAAACAAGACAAGATCGACTTCTCCTCCATCGCGCCTTGGCCGGGCCACTACGTCTGTGCCGAGGGCCGCTACCAAGAGGGCGAGAACGGGTCGGATCGGCGGGCGGCGATCTTCATTGGGCCGGAATTCGGAACGGTGGCGCGTTCGGACCTGGCCGCGGCAGCGCGCGAGGCGGGCGAAGGCGGCTTCGACACGTTGGTCGCCTGCGCATTCGCTTACGACGGGCATTCGACGGGGTTCGATAAGCTTGGTCCGGTGCGTGTCCTGCGGGCGCGAATGAACGCCGACCTGCACATGGCCGAAGACCTGAAGAACACGGGCAAGGGCAACTTGTTCGTGATTTTCGGCGAGCCCGACATCGAGATCCGCGACGCAGCGGACGGCCAGATTGAAGTCGAGGTGAAAGGCGTCGACGTCTTCGACCCGAGCACGGGAGAAGTCCGCAGCGACGGCCCCGACGGCATCGCCTGCTGGTTCATCGACACGGACTACAACGAAGAAAGTTTCTTCGTGCGCCACGCCTACTTCCTAGGCGCGAACGATCCCTACAAGGCGCTGAAGACCACTCTCAAGGCCGAGATCAACGAAGAAGCCTGGGAGTCCCTCCATTCGGCGACGTCGAGACCGTTCGACAAGCCCGAGACGGGCCGCATCGCCGTAAAGGTCATCAACCACCTCGGCGACGAAGTGATGAAGGTTTTCCGCGTGCCGTAACCGTGGGCTGGCCGTAAAGGGGGGAGCCAATGGCAGAATTCGTTTACGTCGACAACTCGAACGTCTTCATTGAAGGGCAGCGTGTAAGCGCCATAAGCAAAGGGATGGCTCTGGATGCTTATGACGCTATGAAGAACGGAACTCTCGACTATTCCTATCGGATGGACTTCGGCAAGCTGTACGAGTTCCTGCTTGGTCACGATTCCTCACAGGTTGGAAGAGCCGTGCTGTTCGGTTCGCGTCCGCCCGCAAATGATTCCTTCTGGAGTATGCCCCGTAGAGCCGGCTTCGAAGTCAAGTTGGAAGATCGGAATGTCAGCAATAAGGAAAAGAAGATCGACACTGGAATCGTGGCGGCGATGATGCGGGATGCCTACACGAAGACCAACAAGGAAACCGACGTCCTGACTCTCGTCTCGGGGGATGGAGACTACGTTCCCGCCGTGCAACAGCTAAAGGACGATGGTTTCGAAGTCAAGGTAGCATTCTGGAGCCATGCCTCTCGAGAGTTGAAGGCTGTATGCTCCGAGTTCATCTCTCTCGATTCGTACCTGTCCCACCTTTCCGTTCCAATGGGCTAGCCGAGCATGGAATTCCGTATCGCCGACACCTTCACCGACAGCCTCGCCAAACTCACAGGCCATGAGCAGAAGGCCGTGAAGACGACGGCGTTCGACCTACAAGTCAACCCGGCGAGTCCTGGGCTGCAGTTCCACAAGCTCAATAAGGCGAAGGATCAGCGATTCTGTTCGGTTCGCGTCAACCGCGATGTGCGTTTGATCGTCCACCGGACGGATTCGAGCCTGCTGCTCTGCTACGTCGACCACCACGACCAGGCCTACCACTGGGCCGAGCGGCGCAAGCTCGAAACGCATCCGACGACGGGCGCTGCCCAGTTAGTAGAGATTCGCGAGACGGTCCAGGAAATCATCGTCCCGATCTACGTCGAAGAGAAACGCCCGGCGCCGCCGAAACCGAAACTGTTTTCCGGGATCTCGGAAGAGCAGTTGTTGAGTTACGGCATCCCTCCCGAGTGGATTGCGGATGTGCTTGAGGCGGACGAAGACAGCGTTCTGATATTGGCCGGTCACCTGCCGGGAGAAGCTGCGGAGGCTCTGCTCGAACTCGCTGTAGGCAAGACGCCGGTCATGGCTCAGTCCGTTACTGTTGCGGCAGATCCCTTCGATCACCCCGATGCACAGCGTCGCTTTCGTGTGGTGGCCAATGTCGAGGAATTGGAACGAGCGCTCGATTATCCCTGGGAGAAGTGGACTGTCTTCTTACACCCGGCTCAACGCACGCTCGTGGAGCGGGATTACAACGGCCCGGCCCGCGTGGCCGGCTCCGCGGGTACCGGCAAGACCATCGTGGCGCTCCACCGCGCTGTGCATCTCGCCCGAACAAACGCCGACGCGAGAGTGCTGCTCACGACGTTTTCTGAAACGCTGGCGAATGCTCTCCGTACGAAGTTAAACCGGCTGATCGGCAACGAGCCGCGGCTTGGCGAGCGCCTGGATGTCTTGTCGATCGACGCCCTTGCAATGCGGTTGTATCAGCTCAATGTAGGCCCCGTCCGGACTGCGACCAGCGAGGTCGTCAGAGAGTTGCTGGAGCAGGCCGCGGCCGACGTAAGCGAGGCGCAGTTCTCGCTGAACTTCTTGGTTGCTGAGTGGTCGGAGGTCGTTGATGCGTGGCAGCTAACAACGTGGGCAGCATACCGAGATGTCGCAAAGCTTGGACGCAAGACGCGGTTGCCAGAGAATCGCCGGGAGCTACTCTGGCAGATCTTCGAGAAGGTTCGCGCCGGATTGCGGGAACGTGGTTTGGTAACGAACTCCGACCTGTTCGGTCGGCTGGCGGAACGAATGTCGCACGGCAAGACGCGGCCCTACGATTTCGCGGTAATCGACGAGGCCCAGGATGTAAGCGTCGCCCAACTACGGTTCCTCGCTGGCTTTGGCGGCGATCGCAGCAACTCGTTGTTCTTCGCCGGCGACCTCGGTCAGCGTATCTTCCAACAGCCTTTCTCATGGAAAGCGCTTGGTGTCGACGTCCGAGGTCGATCGTCCGTGCTGCGGATCAACTACCGAACTTCGCACCAAATCCGTAGCCGAGCCGACTTGCTGCTCGATCCCGAGCTGGCAGACGTAGACGGTAACGTGGAAGAGCGTCGCGGCACGATCTCGACCTTCAACGGAGCGCCTCCCGAAGTGAAGGTGCTCGGCACAGAAGAGAGTGAGCGCACGGCCGTGAGCGGTTGGCTCAAGGCGAGAACAGTAGAAGGCCTCCTGCCAGAAGAGATCGGCGTCTTTGTCCGCTCGGATCGCGAAATTGACCGGGCTCGTAACGCTATCCAAGCCGCCGGCTTGAAGTGCAAGGTGCTCGACGATCGCGTAGAGACGGTCAGTGGGCAGGCATCCGTCAGCACGATGCACTTGGCCAAGGGGCTAGAGTTTCGTGCAGTCGTGGTGATGGCCTGCGACGACGAGGTGATTCCATTGCAATCGCGCATCGAGACAGTCGCCGACGAGGCCGATCTCGAAGAAGTGTATAACTCGGAACGCAGGCTGCTATACGTCGCCTGCACGCGGGCACGGGATCATTTGTTGGTAACTGGGGTTTCTCCGACGTCGGAGTTCTTGGACGATCTGCGGGGTTGAGCGATAAGGAGACGCGGCGAGCGGACACCACTATGGCTAGGGACACCAACGACTCGGCGCATGCGGAACCGGGACCGTCCCGGCAGTTTCAAGACGTTGTTAAACGGTGGCAGGCGAAGCTGCTGGACCTCAGTCGAAAAAATCAGCTGCTTTACTTCAAACCACGGAAGTCGTCTGTTCGAGTTACTGGGTACTCGTCCGACGCGATCTTGGAAGCACTTGCTGGCGCCCGGTCCGGTTTGAGCTTCGACTACGCCGAACGGCGCAAGACGGCCACCCTGCCATTCGAATCGGACCAGCTTTCAGCGTCGGTTGAACCTGAGATTTTGGTTGCGCCCGGAGATCTCAGTTCGGACTGCGGCCCGCTGGACTTGCAGAAGAGACTGAGAAACCTTCAAAAAAAGGACACCGAGTGGGAGCAAGAACAAGGCATGAACGTGCTCTTTCTTGCGATGGGCTTCATAGAGTGGGTCGACGTGGATGGGCTGCAAGCGAAGGCCCCTCT
>CAZYOX010000132.1:0-10774 GCA_964649285.1 uncultured Bryobacterales bacterium
CCGCCGCGAAGACAAGGCGCTCGCCAATCGGTTCCTGCGGTCTCATGCCGCGGTTGAGTCGATTCGCAAACAGATCGAAGCGCACACGACGGTACGCGAGAAGGTTTCGACTTCGGTCGACCTGCCGCTGAGCCATGAGTGCAAGCGTGTATTGGCTTTTGCCGCCGAAGAGGCAGAGCGGCTAAGCCATAAGCACATCGGCACCGAACACCTACTGCTCGGCCTGCTGCGCGAAGAGAAGTGCTTCGCCGCGGAGATCTTGCATGAGCGCGGCTTGCGGTTGTCGACGATCCGCGATGAGCTGTCGAAGTCGCAGTCCGAGAAGCTGCTCTCGAACCGCCCCAAAGACAGCTCGATGTTGGCCGAGTTCAGCCGCGACCTGACGCAGGCCGCCGCGGATAACAGCCTCGATCCGCTCATCGGGCGCGAGAAAGAAGTCGACAGGCTGATACAGATTCTGTGCCGCCGTACCAAGAACAACCCGGTGCTCATCGGCGAACCCGGCGTCGGCAAGACGGCCATCGTCGAAGGCATGGCCCAGCGCATTGCTGACGGCGACGTGCCTACGTTCCTCGCCGACAAACGCATCCTGGCGCTCGATCTTTCGCTGATCGTGGCCGGCACGAAGTACCGCGGGCAGTTTGAAGAACGTCTCAAGACGATCATGAAAGAGCTGATGGAGAATCAAAACTCCATCATCTTTATCGACGAGTTGCACACGCTCGTCGGCGCCGGTTCGGCGGAAGGCTCGCTCGATGCGGCGAACATTTTGAAGCCGGCGCTATCGCGCGGCGAAGTGCAGTGCATCGGCGCCACGACGCCGAGCGAATTCCGCAAATCGATTGAGAAAGACCGCTCGCTGGAGCGGCGCTTCCAATCGGTAAAAGTGGAGCCGCCTAGCGAAGAAGAAGCGATTCAGGTGCTGTTCGGCATCAAGGATCGCTACGAGAAATTCCACGCCATCGCTTACACCGATGAAGCGGTCGAAACGGCAGTCTACGCCTCGAACCGTTACATCCCGGATCGGTTCTTGCCTGACAAGGCGATCGACATCCTCGACGAAGCCGGCTCGCGCGTGAAGCTGCGCCAGACGACCATGCCCGAAGAAGTGGCTGAGGTCCACAAGCGCATCAAGTTCATCGTGCACCGCATGGAGAACGCCATCGCGAACCATGAGTTCGAGAAAGCGCGCTTCTACTCGGACGAAGAGCGTAAGGAACGCGAAAACCTGCGTCAGTTGCGTGAGCAGTACAACGTCGACGAGAACGCCACGGCGGTCGTCACCAAGGACGATATCGAAGACGTGGTCGCGCGTTGGACAGGCGTCCCCATGACTTCCATCAAGGAAGAGGAGATGACCAAGCTGCTGCGCATGGAAGACGAACTGCACAAGCGGATCGTCAGCCAGAAGAGCGCCATCTCGGCGCTGTCGCGCGCGATCCGCCGCAGCCGCGCCGGACTGAAGTCCGAAAAGCGGCCCGCGGGTTCGTTCCTGTTCCTAGGTCCGACGGGCGTGGGCAAGACCGAAGTCGCCCGCGCGTTGGCGGACTTCTTGCTGGGTTCGGAAAAGGCGCTAATCCGCTTCGACATGTCGGAGTTCATGGAGAAGCACTCGGTCTCGAAATTGATCGGCTCGCCCCCGGGCTATGTCGGCTTTGAAGAAGGCGGTCAGTTGACTGAGAAGGTCAAGCGTCAGCCTTACTCGATCATCCTGCTCGATGAAATTGAAAAGGCCCACCCGGACCTGTTCAACATCCTCTTGCAGGTGTTTGAGGACGGTCAGCTGACCGACGGTCTCGGCAACCGCGTCGACTTCAAGAACACGATCATCATCATGACCTCAAACATCGGGGCGCGCCACTTGCAGTCCAAGGCCCCGGTCGGCTTCTCCGGCTCCGGTACGAGGGAGACGATGGAGGCCAAGTCCGAAGGCGAAGTCATGGGCGAGGTGAAGCGGGTCTTCAATCCCGAGTTCCTCAACCGCATTGATGAAGTCATCACCTTCAGCAGCCTCAGCGACGACGACCTGATGCAGATCGTCGGCCTGATGATTGGGCAGATCAACCAGAACCTGATCAAGAAGGATCTGCAGATTCGCCTGACGACCGAAGCGTCGAAGCACATTCTCGAAGCGACGATCACCGATCGCAGCTACGGCGCACGGCCCTTGCGGCGCGCGCTGCAGAAGTACATCGAAGATCCGCTGTCGGAAGCTTTGATCCAAGGTCATCTGCCTCGGCCCGCCGAGCTGGAGATCTACCTCGAAGCCAACGGCCTCTACTACCGCATCGTGCCCTCCGACGGCGAAAAGCCCGAAGGCGCCGTGGAAGCCGCCGAAGGCGATACCGCCGTGGCCGTCGGTCAAGGTACGCTGCTTTACGCCTTCTAGGCGCCGCCCGACTCGAAATACTCGGAGCCGCGAACTTAGTTCGCGGCTCTTCTCGTTCAGAAGCTGAGAGGAGAGCGAACGACTTCAAGATCGCGCCCACGGTCTATCAGCACCAAGTCGAACTCATCTTTGCGTCGCAATGCATCTTCCCGCTCGATATTGACGCCGACGATGGCAACGTAGGGGTCCCTCTCGTTGCAGATGAGTTCCTTCAAGAACAGAGGATGGTAGAGATTGGCAAAACGGCTCTCGAGAACCAACACGCTGCGCGCCTCGCAGAGGCCCGGCAGGCGCTCGTAATCTTCAATGGCGTCTTGCACGTGCTCCCCTTCCTCACTGAATTCGCGAATGGAGGGGCGTTTGCCGGTATCGATTACATGAATGCGCGCGGAGACCAGCGCCAACGCCAAGACGGCCAAAGGCTGCCAGTTGGCTGGTACTTTCAGACGCTCCAGCGCCTCGGCCAGCACGGCGCCGATGACCATGCATACCCCTATCCACGCCACGTAGTACGCCGTCATGGGACGGCTAGGAACAACAGCCAAAACAGGCAACGGAGTAATCAGCGTCCACGCCACGCCAAGCAACGCCGCCTTTCTCCTGACGGCGATCGCACTTCCAACGAACAGGGCTGCTACCAACGCAAACTTGGCTGGGGACAACGGCACGCTGTTCGCCCAAATTGCATCGGCAACCTGCCAGCGCATTTCCCGGAAGACGTGCGCCAAGTCCAAGCCCGGTTGGTAACTCCCATGTCCGGCGAAGGGTCCTCCCGGCGCCGTCTTGCCCTGCCAAGCCGCAATGGACAGCAGGAAGAAGACGCCAGGCCAAACCAGATCACGCCATCGCAACGGCCGCGTGAAGATCAGTTCGTACGCTCCCAACATCACGGCCAACGTCAACCCAATCTCTTTGGAATTGACCGTCGCCGCCCACAACAGATACAAGACGGCAACGTCTTTGGCTCGTAGTTCTCCCTGGCTGCGCCTCCGGTGGTAGAACCACACCGTCGCAATAAAAAACATGCCGCACAACGAATCGTAGATATACGCGCCCGTCGAGTAGAGATGAATCATACGCGAATGAAAAGCCAGCGGTATGACGGCGAGCGCGCCGGCAACCGGACGACCCTCTAGATCTTTGGTGAGTTGGTACAAACCGACACATCCGAGCAGCAAAACGCCATAAGCAGTGAAGCGATAGGGGATGGGTTCGAGTCCGAAAACTTCAAAGAGCGCAAGGTAGAACGCCGACCCCGCGGGACGGTAGACCATGGTGAACGGCGCCAGATTCGCCGCGATCAGCCGCCCTAGCGGTTCGCGAAAACCGAAGTGCAGATTCATCAGATCGTCTTCACTAAACGAGATCCACAGGCCGTCTCGACCGAAAATCCATAACAGTCCAAGCGCTGCAAGAGCGCAGAAGACGCGAGTACGCCGCTCCAAGCGAGCGGCCAAGTCGTCGTAGGGCATCATTGAATCCAGGAGGGCGGCAGCCGCGAGTAGGACAGGCGCAGACACGGATCTCGTTGCACGGAGAGGGCCACTCTCACTACCTCTTGCTAGCGCCCGTGGATCGAAGTTTGTTGTAATGCCCTTGTTCGACGGAGGTAGCCATGAAGCGCGTCATCCTTACCGCTTTGTTTTCCGCCCTGCTCGTCATTGGCTGGACAGCCCAGACGCCTTCCTCCACGGCTGCCGCCACCGGTATTAGCGGACAAGGGAACATGAAGTTCCGGGTGCTGTATACCTCGTCGATTCTACCCGCGGAGGCGCAGGCGGTGCTCAAGGATGCTCACGGCGGTTTCGCGGTCGACCGCCGTCCGGGGAAAGGCGAGACGTACTTTGGCCTACCGGGCGCCGGCATCCTGCAAATCAGCGCCGACTTGAAGACGGTTAGGTTGCTTAACACCGATGAGGATATGGCCAAGCAGAACCTGCACAACGCGCAGATTTGGGAGGCGCCAAACGGGGAGCACTATTTGTCGTTTCCCAGCAATGGCGCCGGCAAGGTTTACACGACCACGCTCGACGGCAAACTGATCAATACGCTGGAAGCGCCCCCTTGGGGAACGGATCTCGGGCTGCCGCTAGCGACCAACTACTTCAAGGGCGGCGGCAACTTCGTGCCGACCGACGTCGAGTATCTGGATGGGCTGTTTTACATCACGACGGGCTACTCGAATCTGGATGCGGTGCTCACTGCTCGCGTGGACGTAAGCAATAGCGGCGTGAAGACGAGTTGGCATGACCTCTCGTTCGGCGGACGCGGGACGGGACCCGGTCAACTCGGCACAGGCCACGGCGTATCCATCAAGGACGGCACGAAGCTGATTGAAGTGACCGACCGGCTGAACGCCGAGATCGATCGCTACACGCGATATGGTCAGTACATCTCGACGCTGAACACGCCGCTGGGTTCGATGCCTTGCGATATCGACTACGACGGCAACTATGTCGTGTCAGGCATCCTTCGCGGGCCCGATCGTGCCAAGGGCGCACCGATTTACATCTACGAGAACGATCAGTTGATCTCCACCGTCATGGTCAAGGAAGACCTCGGCCTGGAGAATTTCGTCCACATCCACAATGCGACGATGCGGCACGTGGACGGCAAAGCGTACCTCATCGTCCAGGCCTGGAACCCGGGAGACTTCGCCATTCTCGAGCAGGTCACCAACTAAGCTCGGCCGGCTGATAAGAATCAGCCCTGCGAGTTGTCGATCGGAACCCCGACCGAAAGCGGACCCTTCCTGGCTCGTTTCTTCAGCCTACCGCGGTCAGGACTGGTGATCGCCTGCTCGCGCTCTTCTTCGCGTACGCGATCCGAGGTCGGAGGCCGCCTACTCAGCTGCGCCTCGTCCGCTTCTGGGGTGATGTTGTGTGATTTTTTCATCGCCATGCCTGGTGGATAGCCCTCCGTTCAATACTGTTTCTGCTCGCCTCAAAGCAGAGCGTTCAAACATCGAGAAGGGAATTCGCGGCTGGAGGAGCTTTCGCTGGCGCTTGAGGGTATACTTGTTGGTCGATCATGCGAGCGGAGATCGCAAGCCAGAAAGACTTCCTGAGGCCGCACAGGCAAGCGCGCTCGCGCGAAGCGGCATTTGACGTAAGTCCCCACGGCGCGACGTCTCGACGGCGCCCATAGGGGGCCGTCTGACTCTCGTGCTTGATCCGCGCCTGGCGGCCCCGAGGCATCTGCCGCTGCCCCGCCCAAGGGCCGTGTCTGTACGGATGGCCGGCTTCTCGAGAGCTTAGGTACTTGAGGTAATGTCATGACTCAGCACACGGCCGCATTCAAAGGGTCGATTTCCGCTCCGGCCCAACGCGCGAGCCGGCAACGGTATTGGGTAGTGTTCCTGGCGGTTACGCTGGCCATCTTGTCGTACATAGATCGCGTCGCGATTTCGTACGCCGCCCCATTGATCTCGGAGGACTTGAATCTAAGCCGCGAAGAGATGGGCGCGGTTTTCGGGGCTTTCGCATTAGCCTATGCGCTCTTTGAGATCCCAGGCGGCTGGATGGGCGACTGGATGGGGCCGCGCCGCGTATTGCTCCGCATCGTGTTGTGGTGGTCGACGTTCACGGCGTTGACCGGAGCAATGTGGAACTTTGGCTCGCTGTGGATTTCGCGTTTCTTGTTCGGGGCCGGCGAGGCAGGATGTTTCCCCAACTTGACGAAGGCGTTTACGACGTGGCTGCCGCAGGACGAACGGGTCCGCGCTCAGGGGATTATGTGGACATTCGCACGCTGGGGCGGCGCGTTCACGCCGCCGTTGGTGTTGCTGGTGTTGAGCTTCACGACCTGGCGCTGGGCTTTCGCCATATTCGGTTCCTTGGGCCTGATTTGGATGGCGGGATTCTGGTTTTGGTTTCGCGACAACCCGCGCGATAACCCGAAGGTGAATGAGGCCGAGCTTTCGCTCATCGGTACCGGCGCGGAAAACGCATCAGGGCACGCCAACGTACCCTGGGGGAAGCTAATCCGCTCCCGAACGGTTTGGCTGCTATGGCTCCAGTATTTTGCGCTTTCCTACCCCTGGTATTTCTACATCACTTGGTTGCCGACGTACCTGCAGAGTCCCACCGGACGCGGATTGACGCCGGAGGAGTCGGCGCAGTACGCGATCTTTCCGTTGCTGTTCGGAGGGTTCGGATCGCTGTTTTGCGGGCTCATTGCTGCCAAGTTCGAGCGGTTCGTCGGCAGCGTACGGCTAGGGCGGCGCATCATGTCTTGCCTGGGATTCGCCGGAGCGGCAGCCTTCTTGCTGCTTTCCATGCAGTTGCAAAATCCGCTGTGGGCCATGTTAGCGATGGGCATGGCAAGCTTTTCGAACGACTTGGTGATGCCTGGCGCGTGGGGAGCGTGCATGGACGTGGGCGGCAGTTATGCGGGAACGGTTGCCGGTTCGATGAACATGATGGGCAACCTGGCCGGGTTCGTGGCGCCCTGGTTCGGCGGCTACCTCTTGCAACAAACAGGCGACGATTGGAACCTGCTGCTCTATGTGATGGCGGGCGTCTACTTGGTTGGAGTCCTTTGCTGGCCTTTCATCGACGGCGTGACGCCGCTTGAGGAAGACTCCTCGCGGGCTGGGCTGGAGGCGGCCTAGTTGGGGCAGGCAATGGAGTTTTTGACCGGTTACATCGATATATTTCTACACGCCGACCGTTACCTGGCAGGGATCGCCTCGGAGCATCCCGCGGCGGTTTATGCCATCCTCTTCGCAATCATATTCTGCGAGACGGGATTGGTTGTGACGCCCTTCCTACCGGGAGACTCGCTCTTGTTCGCCGTGGGAGCGCTAGCGGGCGCCGGCGTGTTGCGGGGCGGCGAAGTTTTCTTTTTGCTGGCTGCGGCGGCGATCGCGGGAGACGCCGTGAACTACTTCGCGGGCCGCAAGCTGGCGCCCTACGTTTTTGACGGGCGATTCCGATGGCTCAATAGGAGCCATCTCGACATGACCTATCAGTTTTACGAGAAGTACGGCCGGGCAGCGATCATTGCGGCCCGATTCGTACCGATTGTCAGGACGTTCGCGCCGTTTGTCGCCGGCATGGGCCGCATGCACCGAGGTCGCTTTCTCGCTAGCAACGCTGTTGGAGGCGTGGTTTGGGTGAGCGTTTGCATGGGCGCGGGATTCCTTTGGGGCGATCAGCCGTTCGTGAAAGATAACTTCGGGTTGACGGCGTTGGCGATCGTCGCTATCTCCGTGCTGCCGATCTTCATCCGTTTGTTGCGCCATCGCTTGGCGACGCGTGAACGAGCTTAAGTTAGTCGTCCAGGCGGAGCCAAACGGCGCGGTGGTCGGAGAAATCAATATCCTCGACGCCCCATTCCGAGCCGGCGAGACCTCGCAAATAGATCCAGTCGAGGCGTAGCCCGAGCATGTCGTGGGTGGCTCGGGAGCCATCCATGGGCGTGGCAAAACCATGGCTGGCGAACAGCCGATCGAGGGGGCCGTGCTGGTCGTGCGCCCAGGGGATAGGGATCAGATGCTGGATCCAGAAGTTTGGATTGGTGTTCATGTCGCCGCCGATGACGGCGGGGCCGGAGAATCGGCCGGCAGCATCGACCACGGGTTGCAACTGTCTGAGCCGATTGGCGGCATTGATGCGCGTATCGAGATGCACGTTGAAGGCTTGCAGGCTCTCGCCGTTGGGCGCGGCAAGCGTTGCCGCGAGAGCATGGCGGCAGCGTGAGCGGACGTTGAGATTGAAGGACGTCAGGCTAAAGGCGTCGACCTTCTGAATGGGGTAACGGCTGAGCATGGCGATGCCGTCGAGTCGCCGATCGGGGCGCGGCGGAGTAGCGGAACTAAAGACGGCGTGGACGCCGAGTTCGCGAGAGAGACCTTGCAGGACGCCCTCGGGGCTATCGGAATAGACGACTTCCTGCAACAGCACGACATCGGCATCGGCCAGAACCTTGCTGCGGTGGAACTCCTCAAGTACTTGGCGGTAGTCCGTCTTCTCGGCCATGTTGAGGGAGGCGATCGTCACCGGCCCGTCGCCGCGAGGACGCAACGGCGCGGTCGCAATTTCGGTAATGACAGGTTGAAGGCAACCCGTCTCTTGAGTCTTAGAATTTGCTGCCATAAGGACGGCTGCGACGGAGAGCGCCGCGATGATGGGTAGCGAGCGAATCACAGCCTTGCGTGCTCATTCTAGCAGTCGAGCGAATTCGACTAGGCGATGCGGCATACGGCCCCTGCTTCGCGGCAACCGCCGATCGAAATAGATTGCGAGAGCCGGCATCCGGATGGGTTACGCTCAAGGAGCGGCGCCCATGAAAAAGCTTGTTGAAGGATTGCGGAAGTTCCAGGACGAAGTGTTTCCGGCCAAGCGGGAGCTGTTTGAGCGCCTGGCCGGAGGGCAGAAGCCCAGCACGCTTTTTATTACGTGCGCCGACTCGCGGGTAGCGCCGGACTTATTCACTCAGTCGGACCCGGGCGAGTTGTTCGTCATCCGCAATGCCGGCAACATCGTGCCCCCGTTCACTCGGCCGTCGGGCGGCGTCACGGCAACGATCGAGTTTGCGGTGGTCGCTCTCTCGGTACGCCACATTATCGTCTGCGGACACACCGATTGTGGGGCCATGAAGGGGCTGCTGCATCCGGAGGCTCTGAGCGCCATGCCGACGGTCGCTTCGTGGCTGCAGCAGGCGGAGTCGACGAGGCGCGTGGTTGTAGACAATTGCGGCGACCTGGACGAAAAGGCGATGGTCGACGAATTGATCCGCGAGAACGTGCTGCGGCAACTGCAGAATCTCCAAACTCACCCGTCGGTGGCCTCCGGTTTGGCTGGCGGCACGCTGAGCCTCTACGGCTGGGTCTACGACATCGGTACGGGCCAAGTGGATTCCTTCGACAACGATAAGCAGAGTTATGTGCGGCTCGACGGCTCGACCGTGCCGCACGCAACGCCTTCGAATCGCCTGACGCGCAAGGCGTGATCTCCTCGTAGAGTCCCCAGGGCAAAGGTATAATCGTCAGTTTATGTTTCGGCCCATGACCGTGCGCGTCCCGGCGTCTAGCGCCAACTTGGGACCGGGATTCGACGCGCTGGGCATCGCGCTCTCCCTCTACTTGGAGTGTCGGGTTCGGCCGGCGGAACAGCTGGCGATACGCATGGCCGGCAGGGACGTGGCGACCATCCCTACTGATGAGAACAACCTGATCTGGCGGACGGCTGTTGAGGTCGCTGAATCAGAAAACCGTAGAATGCCGCCCATCGACTTGCATGTGACCACCGAAATCCCTTTGGGTAAGGGCTTGGGCTCAAGCGCCTCGGCGCTGGTCGCCGGGGTTGCGATCGCCAACGGCGCCTTGGAATTGGGATGGGATGACCACCGGATCCTCGACATAGCGGCCCGGATGGAAGGCCACCCGGACAACGTCGCGGCGGCTGTGCTCGGATCGTTTACCACGGCGGCGATCGGCTCGGACGGCGTGACGCGGGCGATTCGGCTGGAGATTCCCGATGCGTTTTCCGTAGCGGTCGTCTGCCCGGATTTCGAGTTGGCAACCAAGGGGATGCGCGGGGTGCTGCCCAACGCCTACTCGAAAGAGGATGCGGTGTTCAATCTCCAGAGGGCGACGCTGCTGGTGGCGGCATTCGCCACGGGAGCGCGGCACGCCTTTCCGGAGGCGCTCGCCGACCGCTTGCATCAGCCGTATCGCATGGGCCAAGTACCGGGCATGGAGGAGATCCTCAACCTACGCATGCCAGGATTGCTGGGATGCGCGCTGAGCGGAGCGGGACCGTCGATCTTGGTGCTCTATGAGACCGGCAGCGACGGGACGGCGGAAACCGTAAAGCAGGCGTTCGAGAAGACAGGACGGTCAGCGGAAGTGATGTGGACGACGATTGACCGAAACGGCTTGAAGGTTTCTAATTCACTTCCCTAGAAAAACAGAAGGGCCGAATCGCACTGCCGCGATTCGGCCATTTACCGTTCCCGTGGGAAGTCTTAGCTAACCTTGGCGATCGTCGCGACGGTCAGTTTGCCGTCTGCTTCGGTTCCAGTCACCTTGACGTTCTCGCCGGCAAGAGCAGTTACCTTGTCCTGGTTGGCGATCTGGATGACCTTGCCGTCAGCCGTGACCAGCACCGCTGCTTCGCCGCCTTTGATGCAGGACTTGGCGCAATTCGCGTGACCCGCACCTGACTTACCGGTAGCCGCGCACTTGGCGTCCGTGACGAATCCAGTGTAATCGGCCGCGAAAGAAAGACCAGCGGTCAGAACCAACATGCTAGCCAGAGTGATGAAGCGCTTCATAATTCTCAATTCCTCCAGTAAAGCCCAGCGGTAGAGGGACCGCTTTTCCATGCCAGTATACTCAACTGCCCTGGGTGTGGCAAATTGTCGCACCCGGTCATGTGA
>CAZYOX010000133.1:0-10770 GCA_964649285.1 uncultured Bryobacterales bacterium
CGTTCTTCAAAAGGCCTTCGTAGTTGCTCTTGTGCAGCTTGAACTCAACGGCTGCCCGCAGATTGTCGACAGCGAAGGTGATTGTGAGGAAGTGCTTCTTGCCTTGCAGCAACTCAAAGGGTCGCGAGAGCGGGGAGCCGGACCGCGCGCCTTCGACGGATGAGTAGTAGAGATTCGTCACGGCGCCTGCCGGGATCGAGACCAATTCATTCCAACTCTCGTCGATGAAACGGATTCCCTTGGCGTCGAATACCAGGCGGCCTTGGTCGCCTTCGCGAGCTTTGCCGTAGCCGGTGCGTATCTCCACCTTCTCGAACGAAACTTGGGCTGTGAGGACGGACGAGAAAGCCAACGCAAGAGCGCCCGCCAGGAGGTGATTCAGAATGCGCACGGGAAACCTCTAGCGGGAACTATCGGCCCTTGAGGCAGGCATGGTAAACGCGGCGGAGGCCCTACTGTGGCTCGGGCTTTCACCGTACGGCAAAATCAGTACTGCGGATCTGCCGGCGTGGTAGACTCGCCCGTCATATGCTCGCCAAAAGATTATTCCTAATGGCCGTCATGGCTCTGGCCCTGATCCTCGCCTGCGCGACGGCGCCGCCCGTGGAACGGACGGCGAATCCCCCTACGCACAAGTTTGAGCAAGTGGCTCCCGGAGTCTATTTCGCTCAGGGCACGGGAGAGGTCAACGTCGGCAGCAACTCTCTCGTGATCGTCAACGACGGGGACGTGCTGGTTGTTGATTCGCACATCACGCCGGACGCCGCGCGAGAGTTGGTGACCGCGATCGCCGAGTTAACGGATAAGCCGATCAAGACTCTGGTCAACACGCACTTTCACTTTGACCACGCCAACGGCAATCAGGTCTTCGGCGAGGGCGTCGAGATCATCGGCCACGAATACACCCGCCAGAAACTGCTGACCGACGTCCTGAGCGAACCCACCTACATGCTGCAAGGGAGCCCGGAAGCGCTTACGCCAAGACTGCAGGAAATGGAAGCGCAGCTCGCCTCGACGCAAGGCGAAGAGCGCGCCACGCTCGAGAAGAGCATCGCCGTGATGAAACGGCACATCGAAGCGCAAGAGGGAATCGTGCTCACCCCGCCGCAGCGAACGTTGACGGATTCGCTGACGCTTCACAAGGGCTCGCGGACGATCGAGCTGCACTTCTTAGGCCGCGGCCATACTGCCGGAGATGTGGTGATCTATTTGCCCGCCGAGAAGGTCCTCTACACGGGCGACCTGTTCTATGACGGCGCGCCGTACCTGGCGGACGGTTTTCCGCTCGAGTTCATCGACACGCTGGAAAAGCTGAAGCAGTTTGATGTGGATCTCATCCTGGGCGGCCATGGCGACATCGTTCGCGACAAGGCAAGAATCGACGCGCGGCAAGAGTATTTGCGGGATTTTTGGGCGCAGGCCAAGGCCTCTCACGAAGCGGGACTATCTCCGGCCGAGGCCTTTGCGAAGCTCAATCTTGAAAAGCATGGCTTCGGCAGCGGCCGGCCGGCGATTCGGCAGCTTGAGATCGCCCGCATGTACCATTTGATGGAAGGCGGCGAGTAGCCGCTGGCAGGCTAGAATAGGCCGTTCATGTCCAATTTTCCTCGCGTCGCCGCGATGCGCACGGTACAGCATTTCCGCGAACGCCTCCGTGAGCTAGGCCTGTCCATTGACGCGGACGAAGCCATCCTCAAGGCGCCGGAATCGCCTCTAGCGCAGCCGCTGCAGATTGGACCGGTGCGCATCGGCAATCGCTGGGCGATCCTCCCCATGGAGGGCTGGGATGCGGAAGCCGACGGTAAACCCAGCGAATTGGTTCATCGCCGTTGGCGGCGCTTCGGAATCTCAGGCGCCAAATGGGTGTGGGGCGGGGAAGCGATGGCCGTGGTCCCGGAAGGTCGCGCCAATCCCAATCAGCTCGTCATCAACCGCCAGAACCGTGACGCTTTAGCCCGCCTGCACGACGACTTGATTGCCGCCCATCGCGAGCGCTTCGGCTCAGTCGATGATTTCTTCAGCGGCTTTCAACTGACGCACTCGGGCCGTTTCTGCAGGCCGTTCGTGAAAGATAAGGCCGAGCCCCAGATTCTCTATCGCCATCCGATCCTAGACAGCAGGTTTGGGCTAGGCCCCGACTATCCGCTGCTTGGCGACGACGAGATTCGGCGCATCATCGATGCTTTCATCGAAGGGGCTAGAATTGCCGAGTCCTGCGGGGCGAAGTTTGTCGACATCAAGCACTGTCACGGCTATTTGGGCCACGAGTTCCTTAGCGCGCTCACGCGGCCTGGCCCGTACGGCGGATCGCTTGAGAACC
Organism: uncultured Bryobacterales bacterium; assembly: GCA_964649285.1. Taxonomy (GTDB): domain Bacteria; phylum Acidobacteriota; class Terriglobia; order Bryobacterales; family UBA6623; genus CAMPKL01. Next base: position 2,321 of record CAZYOX010000133.1, read on the forward strand.
GTACGCGATTCCTGCGTGAAATCGTGGAAGGCGTGCAAGCCAGTACGAGTCTGCTCATTGGCGTCCGGCTAAGCTTGTTTGACCTGATACCGTTTCGCCCCGATCCGAAGTTGAGCGAGGGAACGAAATTAGGGCCAGGGATACCCGCCGAGTTCCAAGGCCCTTACGTCTGCGGGTTCGGAGCCGATGTGGAAAATCCATCGCAGTACGATCTCCAGCCCGCGATGGACTTCCTGGCCGTTGCGGAGTCTCTGGGCGTCAAGATGATCAACGTCAGCGCCGGCAGTCCGTATTACAACCCGCACGTCATCCGGCCAGCTCTCTTCCCGCCGTCAGACGGCTACCAGCCGCCGGAAGATCCGCTGGTCGGCTGTGCCCGTCAGATGAAGGCTTGCCGGGCCGTGAAAGCGAAGTTCCCGAATCTGGTTTTCGTCGGTTCGGCCTATACGTACTGCCAAGAATTCCTGCCGCACGTTGCCCAATGGGCGGTACGGACCGGGGGGACGGACGCTGTCGGCTTAGGGCGCATGGTCTTGGCCTATCCTGATTTGCCTGCGGATTCGCTGGAGCGGGGCGAGCTGCAAAACAAGAGGATTTGCCGTACCTTCAGCGACTGCACAACGGGGCCCAGAAAGGGCATGATCTCCGGGTGTTTTCCGCTAGATCCGTTCTACAAGAGCCGCCCGGAAGCCGCCATCGTGAAGAAAATAAAGGCTTCGCTCTAGCTTTAGGGCCGCGCCGTCCTGACAATTGAGTGAAATTGCTGGCTATAATGGCTGATCGTATCGGTCAATGTTGGCCGACAGCGGAGGAGACCCATGAATCGAACTGTCCGAAAGAACGCTTCGCTCGCCAATATCGCCCTGATGGCGCTATTAGCCTTGAGCCTCGTCGCATTGGTCGGCTGCGGAGGTTCCGCTCCGGAAGAGGCAGCGGAAGTAGAGCCGGTGGAGACCTTTCCGCCGCAGCTACCAGGTTATGCCGCGATGAACGTTCCCGCCGACAACCCCATGACGCCTGAGAAGGTGGCCTTGGGCAAGCAGCTTTACTATGACAAACGCCTCAGCGGCGACGGCAACCGCTCCTGCTACGGCTGCCACCTGGAGGAGCATGGCCTTACCGATGGCCGGGCCAAGGCCTTGGGCGCCTTTGACAAGGAACTGACTCGCAGTTCGCCGACCCTGTGGAACGTGGGCTACCACGAGGCCTGGTATTGGGATGGCCGCTCGGGCGCGCTCGAATCGCAAGTGCAGGGCGCTTGGACAGGCGGCAATATGGGCGCCTCCGGCAATGACGGCGCGCCTTCGGCGGAGCAGGTCTGCGCCAATCTGATGGAGATCCCCGGATACGCCGAGCAGTTCACCGCGATCTACGGCGAAGCGGGCTGCACGCCGGATACCGTCGGCAGCGCGATCGCCTCGTTCATGCGTACGATCATCTCCGACGACTCCGATTGGATTCGGTTCCGCAACGGTGACGAGTCGGCCTTCACGGCCGAGGAGAAAGCGGGCTACGAGCTGTTCTCTGGCCGCGCCAAGTGCACCAACTGCCACGACGGCTTGCTGATCACCGACTTGCAGTACCACAACGTCGGCATCGGCATCAACGGAACGACCGTCGCCGATCCGGGCCGCATGAACGTGACCAAGGACGAAGCCGATACGGGCGCCTTCAAGACGCCTACTTTGATCGACGTTTCCAAGTCCGCGCCTTACTTCCACGACGGCAGCGTCGCGACCTTGGAAGAAGCCGTACATCTGATGGCCACCGGCGGCAATGCTAACCAGTGGCTCGATGAGGAGAACATGCGCGAGGTTCGCGAGGCGAATCTCACGCCGGAGGACGAAGCGTCGCTGGTGACCTTCCTCAGGGCTCTGGACGCGAACTACAACATCGAAGAGCCGACGCTTCCTTAAACGCGGCGGTTCATCCGACAATGATTGGGCGCGGGAGCGAGGGCTGCCGCGCCCTTCGTGTTACGGACACCGATGAGCGAGGCCGATCGGCAGAGAGTCCTGGTCTGCGATGACGACGAATTGATCGTCGCTTCGCTACGGGGCCTCTTTCTGTTGGAGACCGACTACGACCTGCTCGGCTTCACCGATCCGGTTGAGGCGGCCCGCGAAGTGACCCGGCGGCCGGTGGACTTGGTGATCTCGGACTTTCACATGCCCGGGATGAACGGCGTCGAATTTCTGGGCAAAGTCCGTCAGGCGCAGCCCGATGCCGTCCGTATGTTGTTGACCGGGTTCGCCGACAAGGAGAACGCGATCCGTGCAATCAACGAAGTCGGCCTTTACCACTATCTCGAGAAGCCCTGGGACAACGAGAATCTTCTGCTCCTTGTGCGCAACGCGCTTCGCGAGAAGAGTCTCCGCGGACAGCTCTCCGATCTGATTGCCGAGTACGAACGCTTGATCGCGCGGCACCGCAGTTTGAGCGACCGGCATGCGTTGGTTGAACGGGAAATGGAAATGGCGGCGCGCGTCCAGCAGAGCCTGCTGCCCGATGAGCCGCCCGAGATCGACGGCTATCACGTCGGTTGGACCTTTCGCCCGAGTTCTGTGCTGGGCGGCGATTTCTACGACGTGGCTCACGCCAAGGCGAAGACGGTGATCCTGCTTGCCGACGTGAGCGGACATGGCATTCAAGCCGCGCTGACTTCCATGTTGCTCAAAGCTAACTTCCAAGAGGCGGCGCTGACGACGGCGACTCCCGGAGACTTGCTCGAAAGGATGAATGCCGGTCTCCACCGGTTCTTGCCCTCGGGCATCTACGCCTGCGCCGGGCTGATTTGCATCGCATCGAACAGCCCTCGCGTCGTGGTCGCCAACGCCGGCTTACCCCATCCGCGCGTCGTCCGGTCCAACGGTCAGATTGATGAGTTGCCGTTGGACGGCATCCCTTTAGGGATGATGGCGGAGTGCCCCCAGGGCCTGCGCGATCAGACTGAGGTGGAGATGGCAGCCGGCGATTTGTTGATCTTTGCAACCGATGGCTTGTGCGAAGCACGCAACGATGCCGGCGATGACTTCGGCAGTTCGGGATTGGAAGAAGCGGTTGCGAAGGTGAGGGATGAAGCGCCCGATGCGGCGGTTCTTTTTTTGGCGGATAAGGCGATGGAGTTCGACGCAAACGACGCGCTCTTGGACGACCTGACGATCATCGGCTTGCGGAGGTCGAGCCGTTAGCGTTCTTCGCCGTCACTCCCAGGTTTGATACGAAAGGCTCGTGACGTCCTTGATGACCATGCCGTCGCTGCGCACCAGGGGCGTCGCGTAAGTCGCGGTATCGGAGACTTGATAGGTCTTGAGCGGCTCGAAGGCGGAGCGGTCGGCGCGAGCGATAGTCAGCTCGGCGTTATCCCGCAGCAAGAACAGCAGCTCTCCCGAAATAAAGATCACGGCGTTATCGCCTTGCCTCGGTTCGCTGGTCCAAAGCGTTTCGCCCGTCTCGGAATCCACGCAGAAAAAGATTCCTCTGTTGCGGTTCGAGAAGCCGAAGATCAAATTGCCCTTTTGCACCGGGGAACTGAAACGCATGGTCAGCTCCGAAATGCGCCAAGCGTTTTCCGCGGTCCAGGCATCGTCCTGGCGGCTCACTTTGGTCAGCATCGTGCCCGGATCGCCCGCCAGCACAATGTCCTCGCCGAACTGCAGGGGCGTGGGGATATTCATGCCGCTGCGTCCCGGGAAGTCCATTTGCCACAGCAACTCTCCCGACGCCAAGTCGAGGCCGACCGCTAATTTTTGGGTTAGGGTGACGACTTGTTTGACGCCGTCCAACTCGATGATCATCGGTGAGGCGTAAGCGGGGCCGTCTCCTTTCCAGATCCATTCTTGCTCGCCCGTATCGGCCTGGTAGGCGATGATCGCGCCGTCGTCGTTGGTGCCGGCCAAGACGATGAGCAGGCCGTCAGCAGCCGCCGGCGACATCGACGTCCCGAAGGTCGGCCAGGTCGCCTTAAAATCCCGCGAGTACTCCTTGCGCCAGGCTAGCGTGCCGGTGGCGGCGTCGAACGCCGACAGAATGCCCGATATGCCGAAGGTGTAGAACTTGCCGTTGTAATAGAGCGGCGTCGATTTCGGGCCCTTGCCGTGGGGCGCTGCCGACTGCACCGGCTCGAAAGGCGCCGGGTAGCTTTGACGCCAAAGAATCCGGCCTGTTTCCGGGTCAAGACTCATGGCGACCTCGTCGTCGCCCTGGCGCGCAAACTGTAAGATGCGGCCATCCGCCAGCAGCGGAGAAGCATAGCCTTCGCCGACTTCAACTTTCCATTTGGTGGTCAACTCTGCCGGCCAAACGCTCGGCGCGTCGATCTCGACGACGCCGTCACGGTGCGGGCCGCGCCACTGCGTCCAGTCTTGGGCTAGGGAGTTAGCTGCTGAAAGCAAGCAGACAACGCAGGCGAGAGAGATCGTGTTTGTTCGCATGTGCTACTCCTCGAACCCGATCCAGTATATATTGCCAAGGAGTAGGCGAAGGGCGGTGCAACCACGCCGCCGCAGGTTGCGGGCGCTGAGGGACGGGCGCTGGCCCCCAGGTTGGTTGGTCTTACCCACAACGACAACCGGACAGGAACTAAGAGTTCGTTAATCGCCGCCGGAAGAAGACTAATCCAAGCAACCCGCTGCCGATCAGCAGAATGCTCGAAGGCTCGGGAATTTCCCCAATGTCGTCGCCCGGGGCCTTCAAGACGAATAGCGTCTCGGGGCTTCCTGCGAAGTTTTCCGCCAGAAATCCGCCTCCCACTCGCCAAGTTGGGTCGAAGCCTCCAGCGAGGCTTTCGGCCAGCATGGCGTCCGCGCGCTGCGGATCGTCCAGGACGAAGAGGAATCCGGATTGACCGGTTCCCGCTCCTGATCCGTTAACTAAGTTGATGGTCTCCTCGTCGAGGAATGCCGAAAAGATCGCGGCTGTTCCGTCGGCGCTGTAGACCGTGAAGTATAGGTCGCGTAAGTCGAGATTGCCGTCACTGCCTGGCTCGCCGATATTGAACACTAGTCCAAGGTCAGCAATAGTGGCCAGGTCAGCGATCTCGCTCAACTCCCTGGTTAACGTTTGGCTAGCGCCGGTTGATTCGTCGCCGCCAGACCCTTCGAAGCCGCTCGTACAATCAGCCAGCACGTCGGCCGTACCATCCCAGCTGACACAACCGGTTTCGATGCCGTCGGCGCCGGCGCCGGTGTCATCAGCGGTCACGATCGTCAAGACCGCTCCCAGCCCCGTACCCGAAAGATCGGGGTCCGTGGCATTGATCAGAGCAGCCATGCCTTGACTGGCGGCGAATGCCGTCAGTCCAAACAGGCAAGCTGCCAGCTTGAGTTTCCTCACGTAGTTTGCTCCTCCTACTAAGCGGGTCGCAGGGCACCGCGCCCGCCATGTAAAGAAAATGCGGACTGCCCTAGGTCCCCGAACGCCGCATTCGACTGGAGAGTCGTCTGGGCCTGGAGGTGTTACTAAGTATTTCTTGCGCTGGAGCGGCGGCCGACGTATTCCCTTGCGAGCGTGGGACGCTGGCCGAAGGTTTAGGATAAAGAAATTCCCGCTTCGCCCGGCAAGGAACACCGTGTCGCTGTCATCCAGCACTTCTCGAAACTTGTGGTTCGGATTCGGCGGATTGAGCGGGATTCTTGTACTCTCCCTATTGGTTATCGCCTTCCGGCTAGACGCAATCCACGAACAAGCGCAGATCAATAGCGACGCTCTGCTTCGAGACGACATAACGCGAACCCTAGAAGTCGGCGTGATTGCCTATGCTGATGCTGTAACGCAATTCGCGTCCACCGGCGACGAGGCGCATAGGGAAGCCGCTGTGACGCAAGCGCAACAAGTCGCCGAGGGTCTGGCCACGTACGAGCGCCTATCGCAAACTCCTCGGCAAGAATCCTATCTGCAAAGCTTTCGCGACGCCTGGCGGGAATTGGAACAACAAGGACAATCGATCCTGCTAGCCGAACCCGGCCCGGCGAGCGATGAAAGACTGCAACTGCTCCAGGAAGGGCGATTGCGGCTCGAAAGCATGCTTCGATTTCAGGTGCAACCCGACGCCTTTGCCGCCTTCTCAGCGGTCCGGGGCAGCGCCCTGAGCCAGCTCCGGGAGCTGTTTGACTACGTCGTGGCCGTACTTGCCTTGGGAGCGGTTATCGCGGTGCTGACGAGCATCGTGGTCGGCCGCAGCATTTTGCGCGAAGAGCGCATCATCGCTGAGCAGTCCGACTTGATGCGGGTTACGCTCTCCAGCATCGGCGACGCAGTCATCACCACTGACGTTGCCGGCCGCGTGACGCAGGTCAATCCGGTGGCGGAAACCCTTACGGGCCGAACCCAAGCAGAAGCGATTGGCGAAGCGCTGCCGACGGTTTTTCAGGTCATCGACGAACGGACGCGAGAGCCTATTGAGCATCCAGCCATGCTGGCCTTGCTGGAAGACCCAGGGCGCCCGGTGGTCGTCGCCAAGGACGGCTCGGAAAGCCCGATTGACTGCCGCGTCGCCCCCATCCGGTCGGCCGACGGCGAAATCCACGGCTCCATTTTGGTATTCCATGACGTCCGGGAACGTCGCGAAAGAGAGCGTGAACTCTCGCGCGGAAGAGCGGCTGAGGCGCGCCTGGCTGCCCTAGTGCAGTCCTCGGACGACGCCATTGTGTCCAAATCGCTCGAAGGCATTATCGAAACCTGGAATCATGGCGCGGAAAAGGTCTTCGGCTATACAGCCGAAGAGGCCGTTGCGCAGCCGATCACCATGCTGTTCCCGCCGGAGCGCATCGAAGAGGAGCAGGAGATCATCCAGCGGATCCGGGACGGCGAAAGGATCGATACGTTTGACTCCGTGCGCATACGCAAGGACGGCGCCCGCATCGCGGTTTCTTTGACGATCTCGCCGATTATAGATGCCGCCGGGCGAGTGATTGGGGCCTCGAAGATCGCGCGAGACATCAGTGAGCGAGAACGTCACGAACAGGCTCTGCTCGAGGCTGACCGCCGCCGCAATGAATTTCTCGCCATTCTGGCCCACGAGTTACGCAACCCTCTCGCTCCGATAAGCACCGGCTTGGAAGTGCTCAAGCGCACGACGGACCAGGCCAGGCACGCTGCGATCCGGGACATGATGAAACGCCAGACGGATCAGTTGGTTTCGCTGGTCGACGACCTCATGGACGTATCTCGCATTACCCAGGGCAAGCTGGAAGTGAGAAAGCAGAGGGTGGATCTGTCGGAAGTCATCAAGACCGCCGCGGAAACCTCGGAGCCGGCCATCGCGCGAGCGCGACATACCTTGGTGGTCAAAGGGCCTAGCCAACCCATGGAAATCGACGCGGACCCCGTGCGTTTGGCTCAAGCCATCTCCAATTTGCTCCACAACGCCGCCAAGTTTACGCCCGAAGGAGGCCGCATCGAGCTCACTGCCGGCGAATCGGGCGGAGAAGCGCAGATCTGCGTCAAAGACAACGGCATTGGCATTGCGGAAGAGGTTCATGAAAGCATCTTCGAGATGTTCTCCCAGGGTCACCCGCCCCTGGAAGACGGGCAAGCTGGTCTCGGCATCGGGCTGACTCTCGTAAAGAAGCTCGTTGATATGCACGGTGGCCGCATTAGCGTCGAAAGTAAAGGCCTCGGCCAAGGAGCGGAGTTTCGCATCCGGCTTCCTTTGCCCAGGAGTCCGGGCGGGCAGAATGCCGCCGCCGCCGCGGCGATCGATGGCAGCCGCAGAGTTCTCGTCGTCGACGACAACACAGCCGCAGCGGATATGCTGAGCGCGTTGTTGCAACTCGCGGGCCACGACGTACGGACCGCCCACAGCGGAGCGGAAGCTCTCGATCTCTGTAGCGGCTTTCGGCCCGAACTCGCATTGCTCGATTTAGGAATGCCCGGCATGAACGGCTATGAGACGGCAAGGCAGCTTCGCCGTCGAGCGGGCGACGCCATTATGATTGTCGCGGTGACAGGCTGGGGGCACGATGAAGATCGCCAGCGTTCCAAGGAAGCCGGGTTTGACGCTCACCTGGTGAAGCCGCTCAGACTTCCTGACTTGCAAAAGTTGCTGAAGGATCTGCCCGACCCGTCGGCGCGATTGGTATAGCAAACGTTGGGAGGCCATCCATGGAATATCTCGTGGGCGCACTGCTGGGTGTGGGCGTGGGCGCCCTAGGCGCATTGGCTGGTTTGGACCGCGACCGCGCCTTCTACCCGACGGCGCTGATCGTGATTGCCGCCTACTACGTACTGTTCGCTGCGATGGGCGCTTCGGGCAGCGTGCTAGCCATCGAAATCGCCGTGGCGTTGGGCTTTTCGCTTGTGGCCCTGCTCGGCTTCAAGAAGAGTATGTGGCTCGTCGCCGCGGGTATCGCCGGGCACGGCATTTTCGACTTTGTCCACCCGCTCTTATACGCAAACCCTGGCATGCCGGTTTGGTGGCCTGGGTTCTGCGGGTCCGTCGATGTGGTGTT
>CAZYOX010000134.1:0-8746 GCA_964649285.1 uncultured Bryobacterales bacterium
GGCAGGACCCGTTCAAAGGTTCCCGCCGCTAAGCAAACGTTGACGTGAGTCAAATGTCGAATCGGGCACGTGTGCCATCGTTTTCTCCGTGAATGCAGTTGCTGAATCAAAGTCGGACCTTCCGCCTGTTTCACGGGGATTCGAAAGCTCCAGGCTGGCCCGCGAATGGGAGGGCCCGGTTGAGGAGCCCATCAGGGCTCCTCAGACCTACTGCACTAAATCCAGAACGAGGTCTTTCGGCTCGGGTTGATTGGAAGACAGCCGGAACGCGTCCTCCACCAACTGAACCGCCTCGGTGAGTTGCGTTTCGTCCGTGTAATACAGCCTGCAGAGATCGGCCCCTGCAGCGACTGCGTCGCCAACCTTGGCTTGCAAGATGATGCCGACGGCTGGGTCGATTCCGTCGCCCATACGGTCTCTGCCGGCTCCGAGCAAGACAGCGGCGCGGCCGATGTCGTCAGCGTTGATGCGGCTGATAAAGCCTTCGCGCGGCGAAGTGATGAGTTGTTCGCCGGATGCGTTGGGCAGCAGCTCGAACTGCGTCAGGGCGTCGGCGTTGCCGCCTTGGGCCCGGATGACGTTCTGCAACACGACAAAAGCCGAGCCGTCGTTCAACAGGCCCTGAGCCGTCGATCTCGCGGATTCCAACGAAACGTCATTCTTGGCCAAGTAGATCATGCGGGCCGCGACTTCCACGGCAAGTCCGGCGAGATCCTGAGGCCCTTGGCCTTGCAGCGTCTGCGAGGCCTCCATGATCTCGAGTGCATTGCCGACGGTATAGCCCAGCGGCTGATCCATGTCAGTCAGCAAGGCTTGAATCCTCAGGTTCATACGCCGCCCGATGGTGATCATCAGCTGCGCCAAACGCCGGGCTTCCGTCTTGCTGGTCAGCAGCGATCCGCGTCCGACCTTGACGTCCAACACCAGGGCATCCAGCCCCTCGGCCATTTTCTTGGACATCACCGAGGCGGCGATGAGTGCCGGCGAATCCACTGTCGCCGTCGCGTCCCGGAGCGAGTAGAGCTTCTTGTCCGCCGGGGCCAGCTCATTCGATTGCGCGGCGAAGGCCAAACCGTGGGCCGCGACCGTTTCCATGAACTCATCGCGGGTCAGATCGGTGCGGAAAGACGGAATCGACCGCAGTTTGTCGAGGGTACCGCCTACGTGGCCAATCCCCGGCTCGGCGATTACAGGCACGGCTAAACCGGCCGCAGCGGCGATCGGCGCCGCAATGATGCCGACTTTGTCGCCGACTCCGCCAGTGGAGTGGGTGTCTACCTTCGGTTTGTTGATTCCGCTGAGGTCCAGAGGCTGCCCGCAACGGAGCATAGCCGTTGTGAGCGAGGCAGCTTCGGCCTCGCTGAAGTCATTACAGGCGCCCGCCATGAGGAAGGCTGCCATTTGGTAATCTTGGATCTCTCCCCGTGCGTAGCCGTTAATCAAACGCTCAATCTCTTCAAGCGTAAGCTCATCGGCGTCACGCTTCTTGCGGACGAGGTCTACAATTCGGTCCATAAACGTAAAAACTCCCTAGGCCTTCTCTCTGAAGAAGACGGGAGGCGAAAATCCGCCCAGATCTCACAGCCTAGCACCGCGTCTAATGCGCCGCAAGGAAAACAGTCTATGCTTGAGGCTCAATTCTCGGGATGGTAGGCACGTAAGCGGGCATGTCACCGAGCCGGATGCGCGCAAAAAGCCTGAGCGCTTCTTCGTGAACTTTGCCGTTTGAGGCGAACAGGTCGGGGTCGCCGGAGCAGTATCTTTCGCCGCGCATGTCGGTGAAGATGCCGCCGGCCTCGGTTACGATGACCAAACCGGCGGCGACGTCCCAGGACTTCAGACCGAATTCCCAAAAACCCTCAAACCGGCCAGCGGCGACCGAACAGAGGTCCAGAGCGGCTGATCCGGCCCGGCGGCAGCCATGGGTTAAGACCGAAAATTGGTGGAAATAATAGACGTTGAGATTCTCCTTGCGGTTCGAGGCTGGAAAACCGGTCGCGAACAGACCCGTCTCCAAATTGGCGATCGAAGACACCGAGATGCGCCTGTTGTTCAGGTACGCGCCCGCGCCCTTCTCGGCCGCATAGAGCTCTTCGGTAATGGGGTTATAGACGACTCCTGCGATGCCCTCGCCATTGCGCTCCAAACCGATGCTTACGGCGAACCACGGGTAGCCATGCGCGAAATTGGTGGTCCCATCGAGCGGATCGACGTGCCAAACGTATTCGGAATCCTTATCGACATTGGCGCCTTCCTCGCCGATGATCGAATGGTTGGGGAAGCGCTCCTGTAAACGCCGGACGACTAACTCCTCGGACGTCCTGTCCGCTACGGTTACTACGTCGAAGGAGCCCTTATACTCCACGGCTACGTTACGGTCCGAGAAATGTCGCAGAATCTGTCCTGCTTCGCGGGCGATCTCCGTCGCCGCCGACAAATAGTCCACTGTTGTCATGGATTGATGAATGCCCATAATTTGCTGTTCACTTGGCCGACTCGGCCGGAGTCGCCTGGCGCCATCTGCCGCTGGGCCGTTGCTCTGTCTCGATGCTTCTTGTCGGTATAGACTCAGGCAACAGCTTGCGCTCTTCGGGAACGTAGTAGCCCGATCTCGCCAGCACGGCTGCGCCGGGCACGTCGACCGTGACCTTGATCTCACGATATCGGGCGCGCATATCGCTATGGGCCGGCTGATAATAGGCCAACAAATACTGTGTTCGCAGATTTTCTAGGATCTCGCCGAATACGCGGTCGAGGCCATCCTCGCCGTACTCGACGAAGGCCTTGCCGCCAGTGCCTTCGGCGAACAAATAGAGGGTGTTCTCGCCGCCGATGTTCCTGCCGGCATCGGCCTTCACCGGTTGGACGATCACGCTGTAAATCACCACGTCCGCATTCTGAGCGGCCTCAATCGCCTGCGGGAAGCTGGAGTAGCTGGTGGTGTCCCCGCCGTCGGTCAGAATGATGAGCACTCGGCGGCCGTCACGCTTTTGCAACTCCTCAGAAGCCAGCAAAACGCCGTCGTACAACGAAGTTCCGCTCTCCGGGCGAATCCGATCCAGAGCGCGCTCCACTACGCTGTTTCTGCGAGTGAGCGGCGCGAGCAGATCGACGCCCTCGGAGAATTTCATTACGCCCAGCCGATCGTCTTTGTGGGCGCCGTCGCCGAACAGACTCGTCATGAAGCGCTTGGCCGAGGCGCGTTCGAACTCGATTTCAACCGCGGCTGACAAACTTGCGTCCACCAGCAACATGACCGACAGTGGCCGATCCGTTTGACGCTCAAAAACGACGATCTTCTGTTCTTCGCCGCCGTCCAGGATGCGGAAATGCTCCACGGCTAATCCGCCGATCACCCCGCCGTTGGCGTCTCGCACGGTAGCTGTCACGTTTACCAGATTGACCTCAGAACGGAAGACGACGTCATCCTGCGCCGCGAGCGGCGACGCCAAGCAGAGCAACAAGAGGCAAATGGGGCGCAGTTCGATCACTCCGGCGCTCCGGGCCGCGGAACGGCTTCGTCCCAAGAGCCCTCCACCCAGACTTCTCCGTCTTCGAAGTGCTCTTTCTTCCAGATCGGGGCCAGCTTCTTGAGACGATTGATGGCCTCTAGGCTGGCGTCGTAGGCCGCTTGACGGTGCGCGGAGGCGACGACGATTGATACGCTCGCTTCCTGCAATTGCAGACGTCCAATGCGGTGGATAATTCCGACTTTATGGATGTCATGCTTCTCGCAGAGCTCCCGACCGAGTTGCTGCATGGTCTTCACGGCCAGCGGCGGATATCCCTCATAGTCCAAGAACAGCGTCCTACGGTTGCCGGTGTGGTTGCGGACTACGCCCTCAAAGATAATCACGGCGCCGTCGTCGTCCGCTTGCAGCCTTTGGACAAGGCCGCGCGAATCGATAGGCCGGTCGGTTACCGCGAAAAAGCCTCGATTATCCGTCGTACAAATGATCCACTCTACGTCGGAACCTCCGCTCACCGGAGGCATCAAGGCCACTTCATCGCCGTCAGCTAATGCGACGGCGCGACCGGCGAACTCATGATTTCTGGCCATCGCAATCGAAGCGGCCATGTCCCGCAACCTTGGATACTCCGACGCGTAGTGCTCGAAAACGGTTCCCACCGACGATCCGGCGGCCAGCTCGATCTCGTCCGTCGCCCGGCCCACGACGTCCTTCAGCTGACCGAAAAATAGTACGCGGATTCGCATTTCGAGGGCGCCTGCTTCATCGTAACCCGGTTGGCTCTGGCCAAAGTCCGTTTCTACCCACACAATGACTACAGGCGCGGAGTATGAAGAAATCGAAGAAAATCCCTGCCCAAGGCAAGAGAAATCTCGTTGCGCGCGCCGGCGCCCGTACCTCGGCGGGGCCGATGAAGGACAAGCGCAAGCTTACGCGACAGGAACAAGCGATACGCGACCGGCTGGAAATCGCTGGCCGCCTACCCGAGTGCGACTAGGCGGCTACCCTGTTGGCCGCCATCACCGACGCCAGCTTCATTGCCGCTTTCATGTTGGTTTCGTCGGCAATGCCCTTCCCGGCTATGTCGAAGGCTGTCCCGTGGTCCACGGACGTGCGGATAATCGGCAGGCCGATTGACACGTTGACCGTCGCCTCGAAGTCAATCAGCTTGATGGGGATGTGCCCTTGGTCGTGGTATTGGGCAACGACCAACTCGAACTCTCCGCGAAATGCCTTGAGGAAGACCGTATCCGCCGGCATCGGCCCGTAGCAATCAATGCCCTTGGCCCGTGCCTGAGCGATGGCCGGGGCGATCTTCTCCTCGTCTTCCTTGCCGAACAGGCCGTGTTCGCCTGCGTGCGGGTTCAGGCCGCAAACGGCGATGCGCCGCTGCGCCGTGCCCAGCCATTGCAAGGCTTCATCGCCTAGCTCAATCGTACGCAGAATACGTTCCGGCGTTGAGTCGCAAGCCTGACGCAACGACACATGGGTCGTGACGTGGACCACACGCATTCTCTCGCTCACAAGCAACATCCGCGACTCTTTCGCCTTGGTCACTTCGGCAATGTATTCGGTGTGGCCCGAGAACTTCAGACCACCCATTGAAACCGACTCCTTATTCAGCGGCGCTGTGACCATCGCGTCGGCATCGCCGGCGACGCAGAGCTCCGCCGCGTGCTTGACGTAGCCGACAGCGGCCTTGCCGCATGCCGCGGAGCGCTCGCCGATCCGCAGTTCCTGACCGTTGAGCAGGTCGAGGTCGATGATCGGCACGGGGACGGCGCCAAGTGCCAGCGCTTGCGACGTTGCCTGCAACACGCTCGTGTCGCCGACGATGCGCCACTCGGCCAGTTCGCGTATCTCCGGGTCTGCGAGCGCCTTCAGGGTGACCTCCGGCCCGACGCCTGCAGGGTCTCCAATCGTGACAACGATCTTCGGTTTCATCTCTCTACGCATCCTCTCGATTCAGCGACCGCACAATGCGCGCCAACTCGTCTGGGTCGCCAAAAGCTCCCGACTTGGTGACGACCGTACAGCCAGTCCCTATTTTCCCCCGGATTGTTCCCCAGGGCGCCCCCGCCGTGGTCGAGCCGCCGATGTCGAACGCCTCGACTCCCAGCGCCTCGAAAACCAAACCCGCCGTGGAGCCGCCGCTCAGCACCAGCGAACCGAACTTACCCGAAGCGACAATGCCGCGCAGTTGATCCGTCCAGCCGTCGGGGATCGCGCCCATCGCCACTCTCATTAATTGAGACCGCTCAGGGCTGCTCTGCCATTCGGCCAAGACGCCGTTGGCCAGCGCATACGTCATTTGCTCCAGCGACCGCGGATGCACCGAGCCAATCAAGCAGAGGGTAGGCCGGTCGCTGGAAGGTGGCTGCCGTTGGGCCGCCGTGCGGCCCCGCAAACGAGCTAGCTCGCGCGCCCAAGGCCGGGCCAAACCCGACGATCCTACCGGCAACAGGTCCGTCGACGCCGTTAAGATGCCCGCCGCAATATGCGCTAGATCCTCGTCCGTTTCGGCATCGGGAGTTGAAAAAGCTGCGTCGACAGGCAGCGGAACATCCCTGCCGCCTTGAATTCGTAAGAACCCGCCACGGCATACCCGGCCCAATCGCGGCAATGCCGGGCACAGCACCGCCTTTGCAAAACCGCCGCCGCGAACCAACTCCGCCGTCTCCGCCGCCGCGTTGCCGCGCAGCATCGAGTCGACCTTCAGGAAGACAACTTGCCGGCCAGCACGGCGCATGATCGCGGTCCAACGCCCTACCGCTTCGCCAGCTCCGCTCTTGTCCAGTTCGCGTGAGTCGGTCGTGACGGCACAGATTTCGGCCTCAGACCGTGCGACGGAATCTTTGCTGAGACAAACGCTGACGCGGAAGCCCGCCTCCCGGAACTCTACCGCGGCATCGGCCGCGCCGGTCAGATCATCGGCGATCAGAGCCCATCGAACGGGCTCCGTCTGGAGTCGGTGCGCAAAGTTGAAGGATGCGTCCACTTACTGGTCAAGCGGCGGAGATGCGGGTGCGTAGCGCTCGACCCAACGGAAGATGTTCTCCCAGGCGTTGTCGCGATTCCGCCGCCAATCAGGCGGGCGAATTCCGTTGTCGGCAGCGGTAACGAAGCCCGCAAACATCGACGGATAGCGCAGGAATTGATGTTCCACGCCCTTTGCCCGCAGGGTATCGACCCAGCGCAGGGTCGTCTGCAAATCCGGGTCAGACCCCGTAGCCATCACAAGCACGGGGGTTCGCTGATTGCCGACATTGGTGAACGCCTCGCGAGCCTTCAGCTCACGCACTAGGGCGCTTTCTGTAATGCTGCCGCCCAGCATGTCGTTGGAGACTTCCCTGAGCCGTTGCAATCCCGCGTAACCGTATTCCGCGGAGGCAGAGAATAGTGTTGGGGAAATTACGACTGCCGCGCGAAAGACATTGGAACGTCCGATCCCTTCCGCAGTCACCGAGGCTCCGTGCCCCTCGCCCAAAACCACGATTCGCAGCGGATCGACGTAATCCAACTCTCTCACCAACTGCGTCAGTTGCAGAAAGTCGAGCACCTCGCCCTTGGCGAACTCGAAGCGGCCTTGCGAAATGCCTTCAATTCCCTGTTGTCCGCGAAACGATGATGCCGCCGTTACATAGCCTCGCCGCGCGAACTCCAGCGCCGCCTCGCGCCAAGCGCGGGTCACGCCTTGCCGCCCATCGTGATTCAAGATCACCGCCGGATAAAGCGATTCGGGCTCGCCCTGAGAGTTGTAGTGAACGACGGGCTGCGCCATAAATCCGGTGATGCTGTAGTCGCCAGACTTATAGGCGATGTTGTACGCCTCGATTCCTCCGCCGCGCGTGATGCGCTCAAGGTTGCGAATCTCCCAGGTACGAACGCCTATCTTCTCCCAATCGCGCCCAGGCGACGGCCCAATCGAATCGTCCGTCAGATTCGCCAAACCCGGAGGCGTCTGGCCCAAGCCGACGGCGCACAACACGATGAGTGCGACGAACAGGAAACTACAGTGAATCTTCACGAACCCCCTGATTGTATCTTGCCCGGAGCAGGAGCCAGGAATCGCTCTAGAAAAACACGGCCCTGCGCAACCTCGGCTGCGACTGGAAATTTTTGCCCGACATGTCGCCTTGCAGCCGCGCGCATCTGCTCAAAGACCTGCAAGTCTTGCAGCAAGCCACGGACGGCGGCAGCAATTCGAAGCTCACCGTCTCGCCCGCCAGGCACGAGCACGCCGCATTCTGGCGCCACAATTTCTTCCCGGCTCTCTGTATGGAAGGCTAATACAGGCGTGCCCCTACGCAAGGCTTGGAGCGCCGTCCAGTCACCGTGTGAACGCTCTGACAAAACGACTAACAGGTCCGCGGCAGGCTCCTGATCACCGATGAAGGCGGCGTCCTGTCCGGCGAATGCCCGACACAGCCGAGACTCCAACGAGCCTGCGCCGGCAATCACCCAACTGAAATGTATGCCTGGCATAAGCCGTCGTATTTCCGCGGCAAGCGCCGGCAGCAAGTCAGCGCCATCCCCTCGCTCCAATCGCCCACGGAAGCCAATGGCAACCTCCGCGTCTTTTGCTTCATGACTGGCGGCAAGATCCACGCCGTAAGGAATGCAAAGCACTCGTTGGTTGCCTAACGCCATGCCTTCCAAGAGGTTCGCTACGGCCCGGGAACGCGCCAAACGGTAGTCCAAGCTGTCGACAGTCGAGTCCGTCAGATCCACAGCATCGAGATCAGCGACGACATCTGCTGTCCGCAGAATGGGCAAGCGCTGCTTGATCGCCGGAAGCGCCGTGTAGGCGGCGCTAGCTTCCGCGATCAATAGCGCATCAATCTTCCAATTCAACGCCATGGAAAGCATCAGCCGCTCCCGCTCGCGTGACGCCGCAATCAGGTCAGCTTCGTATAAGTAGTCAGCGCTGTCGGACCAACGCTGTTTCCAGCGTTTCTCCCTACTCGATTCGGCGATGACAATCACTTCGTATGCCTGTCGATTAATCTGCGAGACCACGCCCAGCAACGCCCGAGCCACTTCGCCTTCGCCTAGGCTGCCGACGATCACTGCGATTCTCTTCCGATCGCGCGGCTCGATGACGGCATAGCGCAGCGGCTTCAGCAACAGTCCATTTGCGTAGGAGGCGTCTCGATCGAAGCGCGTATAGGCTGACAAGTCGAAGACCGCTCTACCCGCCCTATGGTTCACGTGTTGCTTCCACTCCGCGGGGACCACCATAATCGCCGTCCCGATCGGGTCTTCGCGCCAGCGTC
>CAZYOX010000134.1:8756-10739 GCA_964649285.1 uncultured Bryobacterales bacterium
AACCAGCCTGCGTTCCGCAGATGGGCGACCATACGGCCGAGCCAGTAACCGCCTCGCTTCGGTGCTGGGCGCTGCGGCAAGCCATTCGCCGGGATGCTCTCTTCCGCGCGCCGCTCCGCCGGGCCGCTAATACACCGCCACGGCAATCGTCGTGCTGTTCCGCCCGGCTTCGGTTCGGGCCATTCGAGGGCGCGCCGCGAGAGGCCCAAGGGTCCTGCTACATCACGCATCGACGGGGCCGGAGCAGCTCCCGTGTCTTGCCAGGTCACCCAATCCGCGGATTGCAAGGCCCATAGACATTCTTCGAGCGCTTGCGGCTCGAGTTTGCCTGTGGAAGTGAGCCACAAGAAGGCGTCCGCTTGGCTCCCCGCCAATGCCTCCGCTTCTGTTCTCACACGCAATACTTGGTAGTCCTGTAACGTCTGATCGCTGAGGTCAGGAGTTTGCACCCCGGCCGCAATCACACAAATTGAGGGCGCCGTCAACTCTTCATCGCCTTGCAAAATCCGGACCTTGCTACCGATGATAGAGTCTCCGAACATTCTTCATGGCCGCTACCCGCATGTGCCCGAATTGCCGGGCTTTCGTCGAACCCAGTGAACGCGTCTGCCCTTACTGCGAGACGGAACTTCATCCTTTACGCCGTAAGGCGGAATCCGTCGCCGGACCGCTGAGCAGTTTTATTCCTGATACACACTTCACGACGATCATCCTGCTGGCGATTAATTTCGGCCTGTTCATCGCCATGTTGGTGCTTAATAACAAGCTGGGCGGCAGCGGATCGTGGAGCATCGGAAGCCAAGTGGTCGACGCGTTCGGGGCCATGACACGGCTCCGGATCAGCGTCGGCGGCGAATGGTGGCGGCTGATTACCGCCGGCTTCCTACACGGCAGCGTCATGCACATCCTGATGAATTCCTGGGTGCTATTCGACCTTGGCGCGCAAGCCGAACGAGTCTTCGGCACCGCCCGTTATCTGGTGATCTACCTATTGTCTAGCGTGGGCGGTTTCTACCTCAGTTACACGATGTACACTCAGCTCTCTGTCGGTTCCTCGGCCGCGCTCGCAGGACTCATCGGGGCGATGATGGCCTTTGCCAAGCGCACTAACCAGTCTTTCGTCTGGTCCTTCTATCTGCGCTGGGTCATCATTCTCGCCGTGTTCGGCTTGCTGTTTCCCGGAATCGATAATTACGCGCACCTAGGCGGTCTGATCAGCGGCTTTCTCATTGGTTGGGTCGCCGCATCGAGCCATGTCAACCGCGAGATCGAATCCCTTTGGAAGCTCGCCGCCGCCGTTTGTTGCCTGGTATCCGCGGGCGCTCTAGCCTTCGCCTATACCCGCATCGTCTGGGCTCTCCAAATTCCCTAGCGCGCCGCTTCTTCGGCGCCGAGGTTGGGATATCATACGCGAGCGAGGCGGCCACCACACATGATCAAGACCTCCCTTCTTACGCTCGGACTGCTGACGGCCAACGTCCTTTCGGCAGCATCGGGAAATCTAGATATTTACTGGATTGACGCGGAAGGCGGCGCCGCCACTCTGCTTGTCGCCCCGGACGGCGAATCGCTGTTGGTCGACACCGCCAACCGGCGCGACGACGACCGCGACGCCCAGCGCATCTTCGCCGCCGCAAAGGCCGCAGGCCTATCGAAGATCGATAGCCTGCTCACCACGCACTACCACGGCGACCACATCGGCTCCTTGCCCGCACTGGCCAAGCTGATTCCCATCGAGCACTACATGGACCACGGTCCGTCGGTGGAATTGGAGCGCCCACGAGTCGCGGCGCTTTATCAGACGTATGAGGAACTCAGCGCGGGTAAACGCACCGTACTCAAGGCGGGCGATAAGATCGAGCTCCCTAGTGGAGACCGCCGATACAAGTAGGAATTCTTCGCAGGCATCCAGGATGGACGTGTGTTATCTGGATGCGACCGGAGCAGACAGCTCGAGCAGATCAGCGAAGACGTCTAGCAGGA
>CAZYOX010000135.1:0-10723 GCA_964649285.1 uncultured Bryobacterales bacterium
GCTTCGTTCCCAGCGAAGACATTGAATCCACCACGATCGGGGGCCTTGTTTGCGAGCAACTGGGACAAGTGCCGCCGGCTGGCGCCGTCTTGATCGTCGACGGCATCTCCGTGGAAGTGCTCAGCTCAGACAGCCGCCGCGTGCGCACGGTGCGGGTCCGTAAGACGGCCCCGGCGGCAGTGGAAAAACCCGAGGGTGTAGAGGAATAGCGTGAAGTCCGGATTCGTCGCAGTCCTAGGCCGGCCCAATGTCGGCAAATCGACTTTAGTCAACTCGCTAGTCGGCGCCAAGATTTCCATCGTAAGCCCCAAGGCGCAAACGACGCGCGATGCGATCCAGGGGATCGTCACTCGCCCTGAAGGTCAAATCGTCTTCGTCGACTCGCCCGGCATCCACATACCAAAGCAGGCGCTTGGCCGGCGAATGATGCGCGAGGTTGATCGCGCCGCCGAGGGGTGCCATGCACTGATCGTCGTCGTTGACGCCACCAAGCCCACCGGCCCGGGAGACCGTGCCGCCGTGGAAACAGCCGCTCGCGCCGGCATCCCCGCTATTCTCTGCCTCAACAAGGTCGATCGGCTGCCGAACAAGAACGAGCTGCTGCCGCGCATCGCCGAACTAAAAGAGATGTTCGCCTTCGACGAGTTTGTGCCGATTTCGGCGCTTACCGGCGAAGGGTTGGATACTCTCGTCAAATTGATCTTCGATCGGCTGCCCGAAGCGCCGGCGTTCTATCCAGACGACTTCATCACCGACCAACCCGAGCGCTTCATTGCCGCGGAGTTGATTCGCGAACGCATTCTCTACGAGTCCGCGCAGGAGGTTCCGCACTCCGTGACCGTGGTGATCGACCAATGGAAAGAGACGCACAAGCTGCTGCGCTTGTCGGCGACTATATACGTCGAGCGCCCCGGTCAAAAAGCGATTCTGCTCGGCGAGAAAGGCATGAAGATGAAGCAGATCGCCACGCTGGCTCGCGAGTCGCTGGAACTGCGTTTCGGCCGCAAAGTTTTCCTTGAGATTTTCATCAAGGTCAAACCGAAATGGCGGGATCAGCAAAGCTTTATTCGTTCGCTAGACCGCTATCGCTTCTCCATGGGCGAATAGCCGCTCGGCGGGAAACCTTGGGGCTTCGTTAGGATAGTTGCTGTGACGCGATTCACCCGCAGAAAGTGCCTGATATTGGGTCTCGCCGCATGCGGCGCCGCCTACGCCGCCGACAAACCCGTCTCCGACGACCAATTGTTCGATCAGGTCAGCCGCAGCCTAGTGACCGATCCTCAACTCGGGGCCAGACCACTGCAGGTCGCCGTGAAGGACGGCAAGGTTACCGTCACAGGCTTCGTCGAAAATGAGAAGCTGCAAAAGCGGGTCGATAAAGTCGTGAAGAAAGTCAAAGGCGTCCGCGAAGTCGACAACCGCGTCCAAATCCGCCAGTAAGACTAGACGTAGCCCAGCCACTTTCTGACTCTGTCGGGATGGTCGGTAATCAGGCCGTCGACGCCAAGGTTTACCAGCCGGCGGACTTCTTCTTCGTCGTTGACGGTCCAAGCCCAGACAGCCAGGCCTTCGTCGTGCACCTCTTCGATGAGTTGGCGGGACGCCAGCCGGAACTGGGGAATCACCACGTCAACCGGGCAATTGTGCCGCGCGCCTTCGTCTTGCGTCCGGTTATAGATGTAGCCCAACTGCAGTTCCGGCAGCAGGTCATGCACTTTGCTCAAAGAATTTACATCGAAGCCCGAAATCATGGTCTTTTCCGGGTTGCAGTAACGCTTGATCAACGCCACCGCGGCCTCTTCAATGCCGTCGTGCTTGAGTTCAATATCCAGCAGGGTCTTCTTGCCGAACTTTTTCAGAACGTCTTCCAGCAGGGGCACCTCGTAGCCGTTCGGCAAACTTTTGAAATTCGCGTAGGGCGTCGACTTCACGGCGTTTTCGCCCACCACCGAATCGTGTACCACGGTGAGAATGCCGTCGCTGCTGGCGCGGACGTCCAACTCGATTCCGTCGACCCCTTGGGCGAGCGCACTCTCAAACGACGGGATCGTGTTCTCCGTGTGATTTGCGGCGCCGCGATGTCCAATGATCTTAACCTTGCTCATATCCACTGTCCTTTGCTGAAGCCCGGCCTGAAATGCACCGCTAGTGCTGGGTCCTTAGTCGCGATTCTGTTCGCAACCGGACGAGCCGAGCCGCATGTGTGAAACCTGATGACTCCCGCCGGCGGGCTACCGCGGCCGAGGAGGCCTAGAGGACCAACGTTGCTCCATACAATAGCATGCCTAAGTCCCTCAGGCGGAACCCGTTTAGAGGAACGTCCCGGCGGATTCGCTACAATTCAAGTCAGCCGTAGAGCCCGGTGACTCTCCTTTTTCGCTACGTCCTCCGCGAGATTCTGATCGGGTCCCTGATCGGCGCGGTGCTATTTACCTTCATTCTGTTCCTCAATCAGATCGGAACGGTCATGGAGTTGCTGGTGCGCGCTTCGGTCTCGCCCGCCGAAGTTGGACGCCTATTTCTGCTTACCCTGCCTCAGTCGCTGCCCTATACCGTCCCCATGGGCGTTCTGATGGGTGTGCTGTTGGGATTGGGCCGGTTGTCGTCAGACGGCGAAATCATTGCGATACGCGCCGCGGGCATCCCCACCCGCGTGGTGGTCGCCCCGGTCATGGTCTTTTGCCTGCTTGGCGCGATCGTGAGCGCCCTCGTGACCACCACAGTCAGTCCTTGGGCCGCCCGCGAATTTCAGGCCGCAAGCGAGTCGATGAAGATCTCCCATGCCACGGCCTCGGTGCAACCGCGCGTCTTTATCGAAGAGTTCCCCGACAAGGTTCTCTATTTGCGCGATGTCGAGCCGGGACACATCGTGCAGTGGCGCGGCATCTTCCTCGCTGACACGAGCGCCCCGGAACGGCGCGGCTCGGTAGCCGGCGATCAGGGAGGAGGAGGCGGACCGCGCATCACTATCGCTGAAGAGGCCACGGTTATTCCCTTGCCGGATCAAGATCGGCTGCAAATCCACCTTCCCAAGGCATACGCCTACGAACGCTCCGCCAATCCGGAGGATTATCAGATCGTCTCGGCCAGCATCCAAGACGAGACGATCGAAGCTTCGCCCGACGCCTTTCGGTCTCCCAACAGGCCCTTCCAACAGATGGAGATGGCCGAACTCTGGCAAGCGGCTTCCTCTGGAGACCGCAGCATCGAAGCCGGCATCATCGCCCACCAGCGGCTTGCCCTGCCCTTCGCCTGCCTGTTGCTGCCCTTAGCCGGAATTCCGCTGGCGATCTCGGGGCAACGCGCCGGCAAGTCGCTCGGCGTAGTGGTCTCGGTCATTTTGGCCTTCGGCTACTGGATGGTGTTGTTAGGGGGCGCCGCACTGGCCGACGAAGGCATCTTGCCGGCCGGACCCGCCGTTTGGCTGGCCAATGTCATCTTCGGCATTGTCGGCATCATCGCTGCGCTTCGCTTGGATTCGCCCAACCGCAAAGATGTGCTAGCCATTCTCGTCGAACCAATCAAGCGCGCATATTCCGCGGTGGCGAAGCGATCGGCCCGCTCGCGGCGCGCGGCGGAGCAAGCGGTTAACGATACGTCGCGATCGATCGACATCGGCGGGGTGGTCGATAGCTTCATGCCGATCGCAGATCGCTACATCCTGCGCACGTTCCTTTTCTACTTCGCGGCGACGCTGGCCGCCTTCGTATGCATCTGGTACGTGTTCAGCTTCTTTGAGTTGCTCTCCGACATGCTGTCGCGCGGCAAGTTGGCGATGTTCATTCCCTATATCTATTACTTGACGCCGTTCTTGGCTTACGAGACGGCGCCGCTGGCGGTGATGACCGCCACGCTAATCTGCTTCGGAATGCTTTCGCGCAACCAAGAGATCACCGCATTTCGCGCTTGCGGCGTCAGCGTGTACCGGCTCGCGGCGCCGGTGCTGCTCGCCGCTATCTGCTTCGGCGGCGTGCTGTTTGCGATGGACTACTACTACCTGCCCAACGCCAACCGGGTGCAGGATCAGATTCGCGATGAGATCAAAGGTCGCCCGCCGCGCACCTTCCTGCGTCCCGACCGGCAGTGGACTTACGGCTTGCGCAATCGCGTCTTCTACCACCGCTTCTTCGACATCGAGAACAACGAGCTGGCCCCGATTGAGGTCTACGACTTAGGCGTCGAGCCCTTCCGTCTGACTCGGCACATCTCCGCGGAGAGCGCCAAGTGGGATCCCTTGCAAGAGACGTGGATCTTCCGCAATGGTTGGATTCGTGACATCGACGGTTCGCAGGTGACCCGCTTTGAACAGTTTGAGACGCGAGAGTTTAGCGACATCCTCGAAACGCCCGACTACTTCCGCAAAGAGAACAAATCCCACCAGCAGATGAACTGGAGAGAATTGCAAGTCTACATCGCCGATCTCACCCAGAGCGGTTTCGCCACCGCAGGCCTCAATGTCCTTTGGTACCGCAAGTTCTCGTTCCCCTTCTTCGCGTTTTCCATGGCCTTGCTGGCGGTGCCCTTCGCCATGCTGACTGGGCATCGCGGGGCTTTGGCGCCTGTCGTATTCAGTCTTGTGCTAGCGATCTCGTTTTATGCGTTGAGCGAACTTTTCGAGAAGCTCGGACAGGCCAACCAGATGAGTCCGCTGTTGGCCGCCTGGGCGCCAGGGCTGATCTTCAGCCTCTCTGGCATTTACCTTTTTCTGCGCGTTCGCAGCTAGAGCGGCGTTGCGTCTCAGTAAATTCCGGATACGAACTTGACCAAGGTCGAGTTCGACCTCTACCGTCAAGTCAATGTCCCTCCGTTCCCTGCCGCTTATCCTTGCTCTTGCGGTGCCATCCGCTGCCCTTCCCCAACTCACGACCAACGGCAATCAATATTGGCAGCAAGGCTTCGCCGAACTCCCTGACGCGGCGGAAAACAACGACAACCTGGGCTGGGCCGTGGCCATCGGCGACTTCGACGGCGATGGCATCATGGATGCCGCCGTCGGCGCCCCGGGCGAGGATAGCGGCGCCGGCCTCGTGCACGCGCTGTTCGGCGACTTCGACGGCCTCACCGTTGCAGACAATCAACTCTGGAAGCCCGGCGGTTCTGACGATTTTCCCGGCAGTTGGGAGCGCGGCGACCTCTCCGGCTCCGCGCTCGCCGCCGGCGACTTCAACGGCGACGGTTTCGCCGACCTGGCGATCGGGACACCGGGCGAAGACAACAGCCAGGGCGCCGTTAACGTGCTTTATGGATCTCAAGGCGCCGGCCTCACGCTCAACGGATTCGGAGGTTTTAACCAAGGGAACCTCGAAGGCGACGGCACGCAGGACGGCGACCAATTCGGCGGCTCCATGGCCTCCGGCGATTTCAACGGAGACGGCTTTGACGACATCGTCGTCGGCTCTCCGGGCGAAGAGAACAATGGCGGCCTAGTTCACGTTCTCTACGGCTCCAACGTCGGCCTACGAACGAACGGCAACCAGCGCTGGCGTCAAGGCAGTGATGATATTCCCGGCGACCGCGAGACCGGCGATTCCTTCGGCTACGCCGTCGCGACCGGTGACTTCAACAACGACGGCTTCGACGACATCGTCATCGGCGCGCCTGGCGAAGACGGCAGCAGGGGCAGCGTCCACGTGCTGTTTGGTTCCGGCGGCGGCATCGGCAACGGCGGCAACCAGCGTTGGTTCCAGGGCGAGGACGGATTGCCCGACCAAGACGAAAGCGGCGACCTCTTTGGCTTCTCGCTCACCACCGGCGACTTTAACAACGACGGCTTTGACGATATCGCCGTAGGCTCGATCGGAGAAAATGACGGCCGCGGCAATGTCATCATCATTCCCGGCTCCTCCGTTGGGCCGAATGGCGCTTCCAGCATCCGCTTCGAGCAAGGCAATGACGGTATCGCCGACAACCGCGAACCCGGCGACAACTTCGGTTACGCGCTCGCTTCGGGCGACTTCAACCTCGACGGCTTCGACGACCTTGCCGTCGGAGCGCCCGGCGAGAACAGCACCCGCGGCATCGTCCATGCCATCTATGGAGGGGCGGAAGGCCTCTCCGCCGCCAGCAACCAGATCTACGCCCAGGCTTGGCAGGAGATGCAGGGCGAGGACCGCTCAGGCGACGCCTTTGGACGCGTTCTGGCGGCTGGAGACTTCGGAGGAGATTTCGCCGATGACCTCCTGATTGGCGTGCCCAACGAAGACGGCGGCGGCAGTTGGGGAGTCTTCCAAACCCTATTGGGCAATGAGAAGCCGACGATCAACGCTATCGTCAGCGCCGGTCTCGGTACACCTGCCATCAACACTCTTTCCCCCAACACGCTGGCTACAGCTTTCGGCACAGGCCTGTACTCGTCAACCGTGGGCCGCGGCGTCGGCCAGGCCGACCTCGACAACGGCGCGCTGCCGACGTTGCTCGAACGCACCTGCATCGAAATCGACGGCCAGCGCAGCCCCTTGCTGTTCCTGCGTGACGACCAGGTCAACTTCCAAGTGCGCAGCTCCGTCAGCGGCCAGATGCAAGTCCGGCTCATCCGTAACTGCGGCGAAAATTATGAGTTGCCTAGCAACACCGTCTCCGTTCCCGTTGCTGCGGTTAGCCCCGACATTTTCGGCTCCCAAGTTTACGAGGACGGATCCAAATCCGTGGCAGCGATTAAGGCCATCTCCCGTAGGCTAGTTGGCCCCACAGCGCTAGGGCCAGAGTTCGAGCCGGCGCTGCCAGGAGAAATCGTTGAACTCTACGTCACCGGTCTAGGCCTCACCAACCCGCCTTTCGCCGCCGGTCAATTACCGCCCAGCGACGCCTCGGGCGCGAGGCCTGCTCCGCCGGTCACGGTCATCATCGATGGTTTGCAGGCCGAGGTGCAGTATGCCGGCACGGCGCCCGGCTTCGCCGGTCTGTACCAGATCAACGTCGTGATCCCCACTACTCCCAATGTCGGCGAAGTCCCCATCACGATCATTAGCTCCGGCGGAGGGCCGGCGGCGACGACGCCCAGCAACGGTTACATCGCCGTGCAGTGAAACGGCGCGGAGTTGATACATTGGTGAGCGGGTATGTCTGTCGAAAAGAGCTCGCCAACCATCGCACATCACGGGGCCGCCAAGCGCGGTGCGCGCAGCGCTGAGATGCCCGCTGTACCGCTGACTCTCGACGGCTCGGCCATTCTACACCAGATGTTTCGCGTCCGTTGGGCTGCCTGGCGGGCGCTCACGGTCGAACGCCGCCGCGAGATCGTCGCTGAGGCCTCTAAGGCGCTCTCCACGATGGAGCAGCATCCAGAGGGCGGCTCGGCGATCTTCTCGGAGTTGGGACACAAGGGCGATCTGATGCTCGTCCACTTCCGCAAGTCCTTCGAAGGCATCAGCCAAGCTGAGCTCACCATTGCCGGCCTGGACTTGCGCGAATACCTGGAGCCCAGCAGCTCCTACGTCTCCACCGTCGAACTCGGCCTCTACGCTTCCTCCATTCAGCTCTACCAGCAGTTGCTCGACGACGGCGTCGAACCCGGCTCGGAAGAGTGGGTCAAGGCGGAGCAGGAAAAGCTCGCCGAGCAAGCCCAAGCTATGGGCCCCCGCCTATTCCCGCGCGTGCCGCCTCACAAGTACATCTGCTTCTATCCCATGGATAAGAAGCGCAGCGACGCCGACAACTGGTACACGGAATCCATCCAAGACCGCGGTCGCATGATGCGCGACCACGGCATGATCGGACGCCGCTACGCCGGCAAAGTCAAACAGATCATCTCCGGCTCGATCGGCTTCGATGACTGGGAGTGGGGCGTCGATCTTTTCGCCAACGACCCCGCCGTCTTCAAGCAACTCATCTACGAGATGCGCTTTGACGAGGCCAGCGCTTTGTTTGCCTTGTTCGGAACGTTCTACATCGGGCTGCGCTTCAAGGCAGCGGACCTCGGCGTCTACCTGAGCGGCAAGCCGCCGGTTTACGAGGCCCCCGAATACGTGGACGACACAGAAGGTCCTCCAGCGCACGTCGCACACAGGTAGCGCTGGCAAGCTGCCTCGCCTGGCTGTCTACGCCCCTACTCTTTCTCCGCTTTCCGCAGATTTCCGCGAGCTTCCGCCCATTTCCTCCAGTTTCCGCAGATTTCCGCGAGGTTCCGCTGTTTTTCGCCCGAATCTTGGCATAAGTCGTTGATTCCAGGATATTTGTCCCTCCTGGTGCCTTCCCTAGCGGAAATCCGGTCGCGTTGGCTGGTTTGGCCACCATCGGAAACGACAACGGCCCGCTCGTTGGAGCGGGCCGTTCTGATTTCAGGTTAGCAGGGGGCTGCAAGTGGAGTGACTGCTCAGCGAAACCGGAAGATATCTCTGTATCGCTTCACGGCTGGATCGGAGTCTTTGTCGTATGGTTTTCCGTGGAAAAGCTCGGGAGGCGTGGCGCGATAGCCACTGTGTTCAATGATCAGACTGCGGCCGTCGGAGGAAATCTGGATGCTCTCAATGATCGTGATGGCGCCCGCAGGAGTTGTCATCTCTCCGGTCCGGGGATTCCGCTGCTCCGCAAATGACGTCCTCTCCGTAATGAGTGTGGCCCCCTCCAGAAGGCCTTCGTGCGGATCTTCCTAACGAAGTTGGGAAGCTCGCCCAAGCTTTCATCCACGTACACGCGCTCAGTGCCGTCCAAGCTGAAGGTGAACGTCTGGCCGCCTGCCTCCAGGATTAACTCATGATCGGTCTGTTCGATTGCCCAAACAGCAGGTCCAAACGTGCCCCCAGGCGACTGAGCGGCATCACGGCGCCACGCCCCCGAGAAATCAGGCGTCACCTGAGCGAAGGCGAGCGACGAGCAGAGCATGGTGATGCCAAGCACTCCGAGTCTGCGCAGCACCGCCATCGCCCTGGCATTCTATCCCAACAAGCCTCCAAGCATTCATCCGGGGGCCGAGGGATGTCGAGTATAGTTACTCCAACAGCAAGGTAGTTCGTGCGCGATAAAGGAGCGTGTATTGTCTTTCACACTTGATAGCGGTGGGATGGTTGAGTTTTGCAGAACCAACCAGTCCGCTATGCTGCTACAGCATCAGGCAGCATATGATTACGCGGGTTGTAGGTGTTGTCTCCTCAACGGTTTGCCTGTCGGCCTAGTCTTGGGCTCCCAGGCAATCGAGAAACTCCTAAAGGCAGTCTTGCTCTTCGCTGACGCGACTCTTACGACGGCCGAGATCCGCACTCGCTTCGGCCATAGGCTCCCGAAGCTAGCTGAAGCGGTTCAGAAAACGACAGACCTGGACCTCACCACCCACGTTAGTCATATCACCGCGTTGGATGCCCACTACCTGGGACGTTATCCAGACAATCCCGGTCGGAGCACATCTCAGTCGACAAGTGAACTCGCCGAATTGGATCTGCTGGCCGTAGACCTTCTCGTGGGATTACCAATTCCGGAAGAAGTCAAGCTGAGGTCGGGCGTCTTCTCACTAGCGCTAATCTCATCCGAGAGAGGGGTTGTGACTTCGTTCGAGAAATGGCTTCTCGAGAAGAACGAGCCACTGGGCAGGTTAATGCCGAACTTACGCAAGCGCAACAAGGCGTGGCTATCGGTTGAGATGGGAGAGAAGGGTTCCGGCGGCTCCGATGGACAGGCACCACGGTAGCCTCTCAGACACGCTCCCGAGGGACAGGCACCATAATAGCTTCGCATATGAAGCTAAGCTCGAAAACGTTCGATTCCTAGCGTGCAGCGAGCTGTTCGTGTTCTATTCCGGAACACGGCACACCCGAAGGCGCTTCAAAAGTTAATTAAGGTGCCTGGTCCCTCGCCCCTCCGGTTCAATGGAACCAAGCCAACGTGATCAACTTTTGTTTTGACTTGCTGTCGCACTCTTGCCATACTTGCCGTGGGTGTGACGCCTGCGGGCGTCATCGAAGCCGGTCCCAAGTAGGACAAGGACAACCGCGACACGGTTTGACCATCGCGGCCCATCCCAAGAAACCGGTTTGAAAAAACACACATTCTGGTTGGCCAGGCCGGGAATGGCCCCCTAGAATTCCCCCGTTTGTAGCACTAGGTGCATGAAACGACACCGCTTCATCTTCCCGGTAGATGGAGGTTGGTTTGTGTCTTTTCTGAAACAACCGGACGCCGGAATCATCCTGGCGGTTCGCATCTCCTTTTCGCTTATCATCTTTGCCGCGTCCGCAGCCGCCCTTGCCTTCGGTCCAAATTTGGGTCCAGTGCCAGTTTGGGCTTTCGCTGCGTGGGTGATGAAGCCTGTGATCGCCTATTGGTTCCCACCGCCTGCAGGTTCGCCGCCGACATTGATGGCGGTACTAGGAACGCTTCTGGCGCAGCGACTTGGGTCGCTTGACCGGTGACTGGACTGCGGTCGCTACAATGGCGCCGTGCTGGACCCAGCCAAAATTGAAGCGCTTCGCCAGGCCGCCGAAGCCAATAACTGGGCAGCCGTGGGCGAAGTCTTCATTGAGGTCGGTGACGATCAAGCTGCGCTAGAACGGCTGGCTCCAGCGGTTCGACTGCGTGATGCGGAAGGCGTCGGGGGCGGTGGTTGATCAGCTGATGGGGTGACGACTAGGGGAGAAGGATCGTTTCCCCCTGCGTTTCTTTAGCTCCAGGCCCACAACCTCACAACCTCACAACCTCCAGCCAAAAACCGCGGTTGCGTGGGCCAATCAAAGCCAGATCGGGTACACTTCTTTGCCGTGAACTGGCAAGCCTTTACTACACTTCTGTGGGACTT
>CAZYOX010000136.1:0-10576 GCA_964649285.1 uncultured Bryobacterales bacterium
GGCGAACGGATTCCGATCGCGACCGGCAGCTTCCAGCCAGGGATTGGAGGCGTGGGCGCGAATGCTCTGGTGAATACGCAGTTCAACTTTGAGGAGGTCGGCGTGAATATCGACGTCCTTCCCAAAGTTCATAACGACCGTGAGATCTCGATGCATCTGTCCATCGAGGTGTCGAACGTCCGAGCCTTTCAAGATCTGGGCGGCATTGAGCAGCCGATCATCAGCCAAAAGACGATTGAACACGACATCCGCTTGGAAGAAGGCGAGGCCAGTATCCTGGGCGGCCTGAACCAAGACAGCATTTTCACCACGAAGTCCGGCATTCCTTTCTTGGGCGAAATTCCCATTCTGGGGCGGCTGTTTAGCGTGAAGAAGGTCGACACGGCGGAGAACGAGATTCTCATCGTCGTCATTCCGCATATCGTGCGTCTGCCGACGATTGACGAATCGAACTTGCTGGAAGTCGCGTCCGGCACCGAGCAGGTCTTCCAGGTGGGCTTCAAAGAGCAAAGCAATGGCGGACCGGCCCTGCCGGCTCCCGGTTCGCCCATTCTGCCGGGGACGCCGACGGAAACCCCGACCGTTCCCACCACGCCTGCGCCTACAACGCCGACGCCAGGAGCCCCGACCACTCCTCCGGCAACTCCGGGCGAGCCCCAACCGGCAACCCCGACGCCGCCGGCGGAGCAACCAGCCGATCAGCCGCCCGCAGCGACTGCGCCCGCGGCCGCGGCACAGCTCCTCTTTGAGCCGGGCCAAGTTGCTCTTGCCGCGGGGGAGGAAATCACTGTTAGCGTCATAGCAGACGGCGTCACGGATCTCTTCGGCAGCCCGCTGCGGATCGCCTTCGACCCGGCCGTCGTCAACATCGTGGAGATCACGCGCGGGGACTTCTTGGCTGGTCCAGAGCGGACCGACCTGATCTTCTCGCGCAACATTCGCAATCAGGTCGGTCAATCGGCCGTGAATATTTCGCGCTTCCCCGGCACCGGCGGCGCCTCGGGCCGCGGCGAGTTGATCCAGATCCGCCTGCGCGGCGTAGCTGCAGGCCAAACCCAACTGAACGTCAGCCCGACGGGCGCCCGAAGCGCCGATGGCAACCCGTTGACCTTGCAAGCGGCATCGCTCCAACTGACTGTGCAATGATCCGTATCGCTCGAGGAGGTTCGCGCCGCGGCTTGACTCTAGTCGAGCTGATCGTGGCCTTCACGATATTGCTCATCTTGTCGACGATGGCGCTGCCGGTAGCGCGGGTAAAAGTGCGGCGCGACAAAGAGCATCGCCTGCGTGCGGCGCTGACGGAAATGCGAGATGCGATTGACCGCTACAAGGATGCGGTGGACGAAGGCATCATCACCGAGGAAGATCCCGACAACCACGGATATCCGCCGAGCCTGGAAGTATTGGTCGAGGGCGTCGAAGCGAACCCGGGCGGCGCAGGCATGGGCGGGAATCCCCTTGGCGGGATGCCGGGGATGAACGATGCCGGCCCGCAATCGCGCGGCCCGCTAGGCAATCGCAACTCGGCCAATCAGCGCCGCGGTTCGTTCGGCTCACAGCGCGCGGGCCAGACGAATTCGAGGAGCGGGACGAGCGGCTTCGGCTCGCGCAGCAGCGGTTTCGGCTCGCGCAGCGGCAATTCAGGTCGAGGGAACGGCGACGGGTTCGGCACTGCTACGGACACAGGCGAAGAGGATGGCGAGCCAGCGAAGATCCGCTTCTTGCGACGGATTCCCGAGGACCCTATGACCGGACGTGCGGAATGGGGCATGCGGTCCGTGTCGGACCCGCCCGACGCGATGAGCTGGGGCGGAGACAACGTTTTCGACGTCTTCTCGTTGAGCCTCGGTTCGTCCTTGGATGGAGAGCTTTACAGTGAGTGGTAACCAGCAGGCGAACCGCCAGCGCGGTTTCACGCTGATCGAGATCATGGTGGTGGTGGCGATCATCGTCACCATATTGTCGATCGCCGTGCCGTTCTACACGACGGCAATGGTGCGGGCGAAAGAATCCGTATTGCAGAGCAATCTGTTCACTATGCGATCGGTGATCGATCAGTACACCTACGACAAAGAAGAACCGCCGCAGTCGCTCGACGAGTTGGTTTCCGAAGGTTACTTGCGGGAGATTCCAATTGATCCATTCACCGAGTCGCGGGATACCTGGGAGATGATCAACGACGCGGGGCCCACGGGAGAGTCAGGGCTCTACGACGTACGCAGCGGCTCGGATCGCACGGCGCTTAACGGCACACTCTACAGCGAGTGGTAGATGTCGAGGCTCTGCGTTTACGACTCGAAGGAACAGGCCGCCAGCGCTGCTGCCGCATTCATCTTGGGAAAGCTCGCCGAGACCTTGCAGGGGGCGCCACAAGCGACGCTAGCCGTCTCGGGCGGGTCTACCCCCAAGTTGATGTTCGAGGCCATGACCGCTCAAGAGTTCGATTGGTCCAAACTGCAAGTTTTCTTTGTGGATGAGCGGCCCGTGCCGCCGGGACATCCCGAGAGCAACTTCAGCATGGCCGATGCGGCCTTATTTGTCCCTGTTGGACTCAAGGATGAGCAGATTCGTCGCATACACGGCGAGCTGGAGCCGGCAGTCGCGGCGAAACGTTATACCGATGACTTAGTCAAGTCGTTGGATCTAGACGAGGGAGAGGCGCCGCGCTTTGACGTGCTGCATCTTGGAATGGGCAATGACGCGCACACAGCGAGCCTGTTTCCCGGAGAACCGCTGCTGCTAGACCGCTCGGGGCTAGTGGCATCCGTGTACGCCTCGGCAAAAAAGAGCTACCGCGTCAGCCTGTTGCCCAAGGCTTTGTTGAATGCGGCGAACACTGTGTTTCTGGCGACAGGCTCCGACAAAGCCAAACCGCTCAAAGCGGTGTTGGAAGGTCCGCAGGATTTCTTGGCCTACCCGGCGCAGCTA
The DNA here is from genome assembly GCA_964649285.1 of uncultured Bryobacterales bacterium. Lineage (GTDB taxonomy): Bacteria > Acidobacteriota > Terriglobia > Bryobacterales > UBA6623 > CAMPKL01. The sequence goes on from CAZYOX010000136.1 coordinate 2,929, forward strand.
GTCGACCGCGAGGCGTTGAACACCGTTTGGTTCGTCGACCAAGCTGCCGTCGCCGAACTCGACCGATGAGCGGCACTTCCTTCTTCCTCAGCCACGACGGGGCGATCGACGAACTGATCGCGTTGTTGCTGCTTGCGAGGCGGGACGATGTCCATCTGGCGGGAACGTCTCTCACCAGCGCGGATTGTCTGACCGAGCAGGCCATGGAGGCGCAGCACCAACTGCTAGCGCTGGCTGGCCGGCCGGACATAACCGCTTCGCTCAGTTCAGCGCGAGCCGTGAATCCATTCCCCTGGAAGTACCGCTCCGATTGCGTGCGTTTCGTTGCGCTGGACGCCCTTCGATCGGCCGCACCTCTTTCGCCGCCCTATCTCGACGGAGAACAGCATCTCGCCGAAGCGCTGCAGTCGGCGGGGCCCGAGGGTCTGACGATCTTGGCCACCGGGCCGCTGACGCAACTGCAACTGGTGCTGGAGCGGGAACCGCAACTCGAGAGCCGCATCCGCGAAATCATCTGGATGGGCGGCGCCGTTGACGTCCCCGGCAACTTGGAACCGGAGACGTTACCCGGCGTGCCAATCGGGAAGCGCGCCGAATGGAACGCTTTCTGGGATCCGTTCGCCGTGGATTGGATCTTCTCGAACACGCGCGTTCCGCTCACCATCGTTCCGCTCGATGTGAGCGATGGAGCGACGTTGAGTGCGGCGTTCTTAGACCGCTTGGCGGAAGCGGGAAAGCGTTCGACGGCAGCGGCGGTGGCAGGGGCCGGTTACCAACTGGTGCTCGACCAGCCGATGTACCGGCTATGGGACATGACGGCCGTTTGCTTCGCGTTGCATCCGGAGTACTTTGCGGAGCCGCAACGCACGCGGCTGTCTGTTGAAGTTTGGGGGACCGAGAAAGGGGCTCTCAGCCGCAACCCTAGCGGGCGCGAGGCGGCTCTGGTTCAGAACTTCGCGCCCGGCGGCCTCGACAAGATGTACGCCTTCATCATCGATTCATTGCTATAGATGCGGGTGGGGTCGCCGGCTATCGTTGGGAAGCGTGTCTCCCCAGGTGGGCATTGTAGCCAGGCGTCCGAGCCGCCTGCGTTGCACCCTTGATGACGATGAAATCCAGCGACCTCACCCGCGGCGATCGATCCTTAGTAGTTTTCAGCGGGAGCTAAGGCGGGTTAGGGCCGACGGCATGGTCGGCAATCCGAAAATGGGGTGGGATTAGTTCGTTTCTGCAGCGTTTTCTACGGCTTGACCGGCGTCTTGCACGGCATCGCCGACAGCTTCGGCGCCTTCTTCCATCGCCTGACCCGCTTCTTGGGCGGCATCTTCGACTTGTTCCACGGCGTTATCCACCGCGGCTCCGGCTTCTTCCATGGCGCCTTCCGGCTCCGCTTGGGAGCATCCGGCCGCCAGAGCAATGCCCAATAGGGCCACACCCAACATCGCACTCAATCGTTTCTTCATAAGCACTTTCTCCTGGTTAAAAAACACAATGGGCGCAGATTCCAGACTAGCAAGATCAGCCTCCTCCTAAATGGGCCGCTCGGCCCGCCGAGAGGAAATATTTTCATTGCGATTTCAACAACTTACGGAACGCCGCAGCGGCAGCGGCAATGGGGATGGCGACTATCAGCCTGGAATCGGCCCACGAATGAGTACTTGACGCAGATATCACTTCGTATAAGCTGCTGGAGACCAGTTTCAGGAGGTCATGCCATGTGGAACCGGAGAGAGTTCTTAGCCGCAACATCAGCCGCAGCAGCATTCGGTTGTTCCGAGCTGTCTATTCGCATGAAGATCCCAGACGCGCGAACGTAGCAACATCAGCCGCAGCAGCATTCGGTTGTTCCGAGGGGGTCGTGCCGGAGCCGACGGCGACGATGCCGGCGGTCGCCAGCGACATACGCTTTGCTTACAGTGGGTTCCCTTGGGGCGAAAACATCGAAGAAGCCATCAGGATGGCCGCTAAATACGGCTTCCATGGCATCGAACCGTTTCGGAGCCACGTTCAGAGCTATTTGGCAGACCCTGCCGCTCTGCGTGCGAAGTTCGACGAGGCCGGCGTCTCGATGCCGACCTGCTCAAACGGCGGTCCGGACATGATGATCGACTTCATTGATCCGGCCAACACGGCGCAGACGATTGAAGACCACGTTGCGTTCGCGCGCGATTTCTTGACGGCTTTCGATTGCAAACACTTCAAGTTCAATATGGGACGGCGGCCCGAGCGGCCGACGACGGACGAGCAGTTACAGACCATGGCCGAGACGCTGAATGAGCTAGGACGGCGGACGGCCGACCTCGGCATCATGATCGCGCCGCACCCGCACATTTGGAGTCCGCTCGAACGCAAAAGCGAAGTCGAGCGCATGTTTGAGATAACCGATCCGCAGTACGTCTCGATTACGGCCGACACGGCGCACCTGACTCTGGGCGGCATCAACCCCGTCGACGTCGTGCGGCAGCACTTTGACCGCGTCGAGGCCCTGCACTTCAAAGACACCGAGCCGAAGTACCGCGGTTACACAGGCCCTACGCCGACTCGCGAAGAGCACGACAAGGTGAACCTCTACAAGCTCATGGGCACAGGCGGCGTCGATTTTCCGGCGATTTACGAGACGCTCGTTTCGCGCGGCTTTGCAGGCTGGGTAACGATGGACTTCGACCCGCCACGGGAGTGGGAAGGCACAGTCGATGAGCAGATGACGGCGAACAAGAAGTATCTCGTCGAGGTGTTGGGGGTTGAGTTGGGAGCTTAGCCCAGGATTTTCCCTCAGTTACTGGACAGCAGGCGGAGAGTAGAGTGGGGCTAGGATGTCCACCCCGATGACGCGCCGCATGTTGATGCTTCTGATGCCTTTAGCCCTCTCCGCATCGGCAAAGCATAAGGGTAGGGGCGAGGGGAAAGCTACGCAAGCCGATCTGGGCGTTGCGGTCGACATCTTCATCGGCAGCGATAGGCGCATCATTCGGGAATGGATTCGCGACCAGCCGGCGAGTTCCTTGCCGCCGGGGCTGGCCAAGCGCAGGTCGCTGCCGCCTGGCCTTCAAAAGCAGTTGGCGAGGAAGGGAAAGTTGCCCCCCGGCCTGGACAAGAGACGTACTTCCTTTCCTGCCGACTTGAATCGACGGCTTCCGCCGCTGCGCGAAGGTCTCGAGCGCGCCTTTATCCACGGGCGCGCCGTCATCCTGAATCGTGATACCCAAGTGATCTTGGACGTCTTCTTGCCTTGAACCCGCTCGTGTGACCTTGGTTATCCTGGCATCTCCGCAACCGAACCGCCTGACGTGTACGATATAAGGACTGCGCTTCTTGAGCGCTACCGCGAGAAGACGTGCCCGCAATGCGTCGATCGCTGGCTCCGCAGAAGGGGTCAGCGCGGAAAAATGTGTCCCATGTGTTTAAGTCTTTTGATAAGCAGGCTGGGAAGTAGTCAAGCGGGGCCGTTGAATTTCGTCCTCCGCTAGCGCTACTCTTGAGCCCGCAGGAGTATTGCTGTGCATAGACTTGCCTTTTTCACCTCTTTCGTATTGTTGGCGTTCGCCGCCGCTTGCGGTTCGAGCGAACCTGAGATGGTTCCCGGGCTGAAAGCCTTTGTGGGAGCTCAGCTGTTTGACGGCGAGAATTCACCGGCGGGCCCCAGCGTCATCGTCGTGCGCGACGGGCGCATCGAGGCGATCGGACCGCAGGGTCAAGTCGAAGTGCCCCCGGGCGCGGAGACGATTGATCTAACGGGCAAATTTGTGACGCCGGGCTGGATTGAGTCGCATGGACACGTCGGCGGAGCCAAAGGCCTGGAGACCGGCGCGGTCGCCGAGACGACGGAGAACCTGCAGAATCAGTTGACGCTGTTCGCCAACTACGGCGTGACCACGGTGCTCAGCTTGGGCGGCGAGCCCGAGGGCGCCTTCGCGTTGCGCGAGGCGAGCGAGGATCCAGCGCTGAATCGCGCGCGGTTGTTGCTTGCCGGAACGATCGTGACGGGACCAACGCCGGATGAGGCGCGAGCGCAAGTGGACGCTGATGCTGCCGCTGGCGTCGACTGGATCAAGATCCGCGTGGACGACAACCTGGGCTCGGGCCAGAAGATGTCCAAGGAGACCTATACCGCAGCGATCGAGCAGGCCCACCAGCACAACTTAAAGGTGGCGGCGCATCTCTACTACCTGGAAGACGCCCACGGCCTGATGGATGCCGGGGTGGACATGATCGCCCACAGCATTCGCGACAAGGAAGTCGACGATGCGTTGATCGCCAAGCTCAAGGAAAGGAATATCTGCGTGATTCCGACGCTGACGCGCGAAGTTTCGACGTACATCTATGAATCGAAGCCGGAATTCTTCGACGATCCGTTCTTCACCAAGCATGCTGATCAGACGGTTTTGGCCGCGTTGCAGACGCCTGAACGCCAGGCGGCTTCGCAAAGACCGGGCCCGCAGACCTACAAGAAGCAGCTCGCTGTGGCTTCTGCCAATATGAAAAAGTTGTTCGACGCGGGCGTGAAGATCGCCATGGGCACAGACGCCGGCCCGCCTGCACGTTTTCTCGGCTACTTCGAGCACATGGAAATGCAGATGATGGTCGACGCTGGCCTAACGCCGACCGAAGCTTTGCGCGCGGCGACGGTGGATGCCGCGACGTGCGTGGGCGCGACCGGCGTTGGAGCGCTGAAAGTGGGTAATTGGGCCGATATCGCGGTCTTCGACCAAGACCCGCAGGCGAACATCGCCAACACCAAGACGTTGAGCGCGGTGTACGTGGCCGGCAACCCAGTCCCTGAAGCGTCACCGATGTAGGCTAGGGCCGTCTTGGCAGAAAGCGCCATTCGAAAGCTAGACGAACTCTACGAGTTCGATAGGCAGCCGGTCAGCGATGACCGGCTGCTTGGCGTTGGTTACTTCATTGGTTCATTCTCCGGCGAACACGTTGCCGCCACGGAGTTCGTCATCGGCGCCAACTTTGTCAATTGGGGCGCCACGGTCGAAGACATTTTCATTGGCCTGCTGATCGGCAATCTGATGGCCGTGCTGACCTGGACGCTGCTATGCGTTCCAGTCGCGGTCGACACCAGACTCACTCTGTATTGGTACTTGCGCGGCATCGCGGGACCAGCTTTCACGCTGGTTTATAACGTGCTGAACGCCGTGCTGTTCTGCATTTTGGCCGGGGCCATGGTGACGGTCGCGGCTTCGGCGGTGCGCATCCCCTTCGGAATCGCTCCGCAGGTCAATTGGTACCCCGACGATTGGCGCTTTGTCCTAGTGGTGTTAGGCGTGGGCGGCGTGGTGACGGCGCTGGCGATTTTAGGGTTCAAGAAGCTGGCCTCTTTCTCGACCGTCTGTTCTCCGTGGATGCTGCTGATGTTTGTGGCGGGCGCATTCGTGATGTTGCCGCAGATCGGCGCCGCGTCGGGCGTTGGCGCGATCGACAGTTTCGGGGCATTTTTCGAGGCGGCTCGCACCTCGGTTTGGACAGGCAGGACCCCGGACGGCAGCGAGCCGATGGGTTTTTCGAAGATCGCTGCATTCGCCTGGATCTGTAACTTGGCGATGCACGGCGGTTTGTCGGATATGGCGTTATTTCGCTTCGCCAAGAGGAAATCTTACGGCTTGGCCTCGGTGTTCGGCATGTTCCTGGGACATTACATGGCCTGGATCTGCGCGGGCTTGATGGGGACGGGTGCGGCGGTGGTGCTCAATCGTGGGTTGACGACGCTGGACTCCGGCGAAGTGGCCTACCAGGCGTTGGGCTGGTCGGGAATCGTCGCGGTCATCGTAGCCGGTTGGACGACGTCGAACCCCACGCTGTACCGCGCCGGCCTGGCGCTGCAAGCGGTGACGCCGAACTGGTCGCGGGCTCGCGTGACGTTGGCGGCGGGAACGCTGACGACGGTCATCGCCTGTTTTCCGTTCGTTTTTACCGGACTGCTGAACTTCATCGGGATTTACGGACTGCTGCTGGCGCCGCCGGGGGCGATTGTGCTGACGGAACACTATATCTTTCCGCGCATCGGCTTGCAGCGCTACTGGGCGCACCGCAGGAAGCTCGGGCTGAACTGGCCGGCGGCAGTTGCCTGGGGCGTTTCGATTGTGCTGGCGCTGGGATTGGAGCGCAGTGGGACGCTGCATCTGTTCTACCTGTTCTTGCCTACTTACCTATGCACGACGATTGTCTACATCGTGCTGGCAAGAATGGCCGGAGCGGGCGATCGTGGCGGCGCGGACGAGCCTCTGTTCGACAAGGGCGGCGCTAAATCCGCGCCAGTTCCAGAATCAGCGCCAGCGGGGAAAACGAACGCCGCGGCGGGAGTCGTCGCCTTGATTGCGCTGCTGGCCTCGATCGGCATGCCATTCGGCGTTTGGATGCAATGGATGACGCTCGAAACGGTGCGGCAATGGCTGATCTGGCCGTCGTTGGTCTACTTCGTCGCCGGGGCTGTATTCTACAATTCGTGGCGCAAGAGCACGAACTAGAGGTGACGGCTCGATGATCGAGCCGAATCTTTTCGCCGAGCCGGACGAGCCGGAACAACACGATCTTTCGAGACCGCTGGCGGAGCGCATGCGTCCGCGTTCGCTCGATGAATATATCGGTCAGGAACACCTTTTGGCGGCCGGCAAGCCCTTGCGCGTGCAGATCGAACGCGACCAGATCGGCTCGATGATTTTTTGGGGGCCGCCGGGCGTCGGCAAGACGACTCTGGCACGGATCATTGCCAGGCATACGCGTGCGGAGTTCGTGCAATTCTCCGGCGTGCTCAGCAGCATCAAAGCAGTCAAAGAAGTGATGGCTAGTGCGGAAAAGATGCATCGCGCCGGACGCCGGACGCTGGTGTTCATCGACGAGATACACCGCTTCAACAAGGCGCAGCAAGACGCCTTCTTGCCCTACGTCGAGCGTGGGGACATCACGCTGATTGGCGCGACGACGGAGAATCCGTCCTTTGAGGTGATCTCGGCATTGCTCTCGCGAGCCAAGGTCTACGTACTGAAGGAACTGACGCTGGAGCACCTCAAGGAACTGTTAGGCCGGGCCTTGGCGGACGAGGAACGCGGGCTGGGCGAGATGGGCAAGACGGCGCCGGACGCAGTGCTGGAGCAGATTGCGATCTTCGCCAATGGCGATGCGCGGGCGGCGTTGCAGACGCTTGAGACCGCGGCGCTGTCCGCGGAGGGCGATGAAATCAACGCGCAGCTGATTTCAGATGTGCTGCAGCGCAGGACGCTGCGCTACGACCGCGCTGGCGAGGAACACTACAACACCATCTCGGCGCTGCATAAGTCGATTCGCTCGTCGGACCCCGATGCGGCGTTGTACTGGCTGGCGCGCATGCTGGAGGGCGGCGAAGACCGGCTGTACATCGGAAGGCGCTTGGTGCGGATCGCCTCAGAAGACATTGGACTGGCGGACCCGCGGGCGCTGGAGCAAGCGTTGGCTGCAGTCGAGGCCTTTCGATTGTTGGGAGAGCCGGAGGGCGATCTAGCCTTGGCTCAAGCGGCGCTGTACCTGGCGATGTCGCCGAAGTCGGACGCAGCCTACCGGGCGCTGGGCAACGCGACGAAGGATGCGCAGGAGACGGCCGAAGAAGCGATTCCGATGAACTTGCGCAACGCTTCGACGGGATTGATGAAGGACCTGGGCTACGGCA
>CAZYOX010000137.1:0-10566 GCA_964649285.1 uncultured Bryobacterales bacterium
CTGCTCAAAGGGGAAGATACACAAGACAAAATTGACAAGGCGCCGGAATTTGTGGACACGCCAAGGTCTCCAGGCCCAGAACTGCGGAGCGACGTACCAGACGACAGGGACGCCCATCGGCTTAAGCTTGGCGGCGATGCGGATGTGGAAGTCGGGCGAGTCGGTGAGGATGGCGAAATCCGGCTGGCGGCGTTTGATTTCGCCAATCAACTTCTTGAACTCGCCGTAGATGCGCGGAATGTGGCGGACGACTTCAAGCAACCCCACGACGGCCAGACTTTCGCTGCGGATGATCGCCTCAACGCCGGCTGCCCGCATGCGCGGGCCGGCGGCGCCGAAAAACTCGGCTTCCGGCAGACGCCGGCGAAGTTCCGAGACGAGCTCGGCGGCATAACGATCGCCGGAGGTTTCGCCCGCCGACACTAGGATCTTCATCGCCATGGGATGAAGGCCCAGTGTACCGAGAGCGTCCGGAAATTAGGCGCGGGCGAAGGCGGCGGCAAGAGGCCGCTGGGGAGCGAAGGGGCCCCAAGCTGCGCGAGTTTCCTTGACGGCATCGAAAAAAGACGAGCGCCGAGCGGGCTGGTTGAGAGCGACGCGCTGCAGTTCGGGGTAGCGGTCGAGTAACGCAGGCGGAACAGCTACACGCTCGCCACGGACCATCGATTCGACCTCCAAAGCGTTGGCCACGGATTGGCCGGCCGAATGGTTGTTGGCCACAACATAAACCTTTTGGCTCGATTGGGCTACTCTCTCGATTCGTGGCGCCCAACGAGAGAGTTGGTCGAGCGAATAGAAGTGGTCCGAACGGGCTCCGGGTTGATAGTTGCGGCCGTCAAGGCGGATGTAGCCGATGGGCGAGGTGACGTGTTCGGTAGGCGGCATCGACTGGCTCTGCTGAGGCTGATCGATGTTGCAAAAACCAATGCCGCGATCAGCCAGAACAGCCAAAGCACGGGAGTTGTTCCAACTGGCGTTGCGGAACTCCGCGACGAGCGGGTACTGCGGCAGGGCGCGGGCGAGGCGAGAGACGTAGGCAAGGCTCTCGGCCGAGAGCCGGAACGACGCCGGAAACTGCGCAAGGACGCAGCCTAGGAGTCCATTGTCGATCAGCGGCTCGAGGCCTTGGGAGAAGCGACGAAGCGCGACGGAATCGAGACTTTGCTCGTGGGTGAACCCCCGGTAGAGCCGCGCGGTGAACTCGAAGTTCTCAAAGCGGGACAGCTTTTGAACCCAAACGCGAGACACCTCAGGCCGTAGCGGGCGATCAAAAGATGCATCAATCTCGATGGTCGAGAAATATTGGGCCAGGTAAGCGGCCTCATGGAAGCCATTCGGGCGGCTCGCGGGATAGACCGTCCCTTCCCAATCAGCGTAGGCCCAGCCCGCCGGGCCGACTCGGACCTTTGCTTTTAATTCGCCTGAAATTCTCTCTTTGTTCGCCATCTGTTCGATTCTAGGGCGAAGACGCCCCGTCGTCAACAGAATTCTCGCGGCGCGCTACTTCTTGACGAATTTGGAGACGTCGGTCCCGTTGACTTCGCCCACGTAGATGGAGCCTTGGGAGTCCACAGCGACGGCGGTCGGATTCTTGAGGCCTTCGATCTTCTCGAGGATCTTGCCGTCTTCGAGATTGGCGATCAGCAGGCAGTTGGCCTCGGTTCCGTCAACCACGTAGATGCGGTCGTCTTTGATGAACAAGCCCCAGGGCGTGCCGAAGTTGGTCCACTGCTTGAGGAATTTGCCATCAGCGTCGAAGATCTGTATGCGGTCATTGGAGCGGTCGGCCACGTAGATGCGATCTTGGGAGTCGACGGCGATGCTGTGCGGCTGGTCGAATTGGCCAGGCTCCGTGCCGCGACCGCCCCACCACTTAATGAAGGTCCCGTCGGGCGCGAACTTGACGATGCGCGAATTGGGACCCTCGCCGTCAGCAATAAAGATGTCGCCGTTGGACGTGACTGCGACGTCTGCCATGCCGTTGAAGGCGTCCTTCGATTCGTTATCCCCCTTGACGCCTTTCTTGCCGAGGGTCAACAGGAGCTTGCCTTTGGAGTTGAACTTGAAGGCCTGCATGTCGCCGCGATCGGTGATCCAAACGTTGCCGGAAGGGTCGACGCGGAGGAAGTGCGTGGTCTTGAACATTCCCTGGCCCCAAGCACGCTGGAATTTGCCCTTGCGGTTGAAGACCACGATGGGCATCGCTTCATTGCGGTGGAAGACGTAGACGTTGTCCTTCGCGTCGACATCGACGCCGGTGGCGGCTCCCCAGGCCGTCATGCCCTTAGGAAACTGCGCCCAATTCTCGACGCGACGGTAGGAACTGGTCGAGGCGTCCTGCGCGGCAGCGATGCCCACGGTCAGCGCAGAAACAAGAAGGAAAGCAGCGAATCGAGTCTTCATGGCGAGGCCTCCTGGTCAAAATCCAGTTCGCAATGTAGCATGCGAGGTTTACGAACAGGTCGAGCAATTTCGGCGGTCTAGCTGTTCTTGATGCGAACCAACGCTAGGCGCAAGTCTTCGCCGTCGAGTGCGAACTCCTTCCAATCGACGGCCTGATCGGTGGGGCCCAGCAGCTCGGTGCAGAGGGTCTCGGCCATCAGCGAATCACGGTTGGCGGCGACGACGCGTTGGATGCGCTCGGAGCCTTCAAAGTGCAGCCGAACCCGCTCCGTGTAGGCAACATCGCGCTCCTTGCGCAAGTCTTGGACGCGGCGCAGAATTTCCCGAAATAGTCCCTCGTCGAGCAGTTCGGGCGTCAGATCGGTATTGAGCACGACGACGGCTGAGTTGTCGCCGGCGGCAGCAAAGTGGTCGGCGGCTTCAACAAGGATTTCGACATCCTCGGGCCCCAGAGGGACGACTTCGTCTTCAATCACGATCTGGGACTTGCCGTCGGCGTTGAGTTGCGCGCGCATCGCGGCGGCGTCCGCTTCGGCAAAGGCCTGCTTGGCCGCTTTGACGAGTTTGCCCAGACGCGGGCCGAGTTGGCGAAAGTTCGGCTTGAGGACGTAGCGGACGTGCGCTTGCTCGGGCGGCACGAAGGAAACCTTGTGGACGTTGAGTTCCTCTTCGACGAGCCGGGCATGGACTGTGACGCGATCGCGCAGGCCAGCATCGGAGATAACGGCCTCAGCCCCGGCCAGCGGCTGGCGGACTTTGATTTTGTGCTCCGTGCGAACGCGCAGACCGAGCGAGACGACGTTACGAATCACGGCCATCTCTTGGGATAGGGCTAAGTCGATCCACGATTCGTTCGCGGCAGGCATGTCGGCCAGGTGTACGCTTTCGGGCGCCGACGGATCAACGCGGCAGACGATATTACGGTAGATCTCATCCGCCATAAAGGGCGTGAACGGAGCGGCCAGTTTAGCCACGGTGACGAGGCACTCGTAGAGCGTGGCATAGGCGTCTTGCTTGTCGGCGTCGAACTCAGACTTCCAATAGCGGGCTCGGCTTCGGCGCAGATACCAGTTGGAAAGGGCGTCGACGAAGCTGCTCAGAGCGGTAGCCGCCTCGAAGGCGTGGAAGTCGTCCATCTGGGCGCGCACTGCGCGCGTGGTCAGCGCGAGTTCAGAGAGGATCCAGCGATCGAGCAATGCCCGCTCAGCAACCGCTTGACCTGGGTGCTGGGCGGGGTCAAAGCCATCAATGTTGGCGTAGATGGTGAAGAACGAATAGACGTTCCGCAGCTTGAGCGGAAAGTCTTTCTGGATGGTGCGCACATTGGCCAGCGAGTGGCGGCGCGTGTTCCAAGGCGCGGAGCTGGCCAAGAAAAACCAACGGAAGGCATCGGCCCCAGGAGCTGCCGAAACAGGGCTCTCAATGGTGACGCGCTCAGCGCTGGGCAGCCAAGGAACCTCGTTGGGCATGACCGACTTGCCCTTGGCGTTGATCTTCGCGCCAAGAATCTTGCGGTCCGCCTCGGCGAGAACCACAACACGGCGGGGCATGCCCTTGCCTGGCTGCATGACCAACTCGACGAAGCAATCCGCATGGCCGGGGCAGTAGGCCTTCATCGTTTGACCGGGCTGCAGGTCCAGCGCTTCGAGGTCTTCGCGGGCAATCAGCGCTTCGCCGGACTTAACAGTGACGGCGCAGTCCTCGGCGGTGACCACGGCGAAGTCTTGCGCGACGCGGTCGAGGATGGCATCGGGCGGCGTGTAGTTGCCCTTGGACTTCGACTCCTTCTTGCCGGAGGGATCGTTGACGTGTCCGAGTACGATGCAGGTCTTAAAGTCGTGCGGATAGTCGCGAATCGGATTGAGTCCGAGGCGCTGTTGACACTCTTTGTCGAAGAGCAGCGTCGAGATCATCAGCTGCGAATAGAACCAGCCGCGCGTTTGGTCGATGGCCTCAGTGATGTAATCGGCCGGGAAGGACTCGTTGAATTTCTCGAAGGCTTGGTGCGGGAAGCCCCACTGGGCGAAAGGCATGCAGCCTGAGTCGAACCAGCAGTCAATGACTTCAGGGACGCGGCGGTAGACGCCCGGCTCGCCGGGCTCTTCCCAAGTGACAGCGTCGATCCAGGGCTTGTGGACGATCAAGTGATCGGAGAGCGCCGGATTCTCGGCCTTGGCCTTGTTCCAGTAGTCGAAAGCGTTGGGGTTTTTCGCCAAGATCTCGGCGACGGATGAAGGCGACTGCATAGCGCCCGTCTTGTCATTGATCCAAACATTGAGCGGTGTGCCCCAGTAGCGTTCTCGCGAGAGCGCCCAGTCGACGTTGTTGCGCAGAAAGTCGCCGAAGCGGCCTTGGCCGATATGCTCGGGGAGCCAGCGAATAGCAGCGTTGTTTTCGAGGACCTGCTTATTGCGGGCCGTCGTCCGGATGAACCAGGCCGGGCGGGCGTATTGGATGAGAGGATCCTCGTCGGCGCGCCAGCAGAAAGGGTACTCGTGCTTGTACTGTTCGCGATGCAGCAGAATGCCCTTGTCTTTCAGCAGACGGATCAGCAACTTGTCGGCGTCCTTGACGAATTCGCCGGCAACTTCGGGGACGGCGGCGGTGAACTTGCCGTCGGGTTCGATCGGGCACAACAGCGGAACAGATTCCCCTCCCGTCTTGTAGGAGGCGAGCGTACTGCGATGCAGCTCAAAGTCGACCTCGCCGAAGGCGGGCGCTTCATGCACCAGCCCAGTGCCGGAATCCAACTCGACGAAGTCCGCCGCAAGGACCTTCCACAGGGCCTTCTCTTTGACGCCGGCCCCAGTGGTGACTTCGAGGTCTTTGTACTCGCCGTAAAAGTAGCCGAACGGCGGGACGTAGGTCTTGCCCAGCAACTCGGAACCCTTGAATTCACGCTCGACGGGCAGCTCGCGGCCGATCTTTTGCTCGATGGTTTCGCGCAATGCGGCGGCGAGGATCAAGCTGCGGTCTTCGTCTTTAACCTGTACATAGTCGAAGTCGGGTTTAACGGCGACGTATTGATTGGAGGGCAGCGTCCAAGGAGTGGTCGTCCAGATAAGCAGAGCGACGTTGGGGTCTTCGACCAGCGGCAACGTGACGTAAACGGAAGGGTCTTCGACTTCTTTGTAGCCTTGGCCGACTTCGCCCGCCGAAAGCGCCGTGCCTCCCTGGGGCCACCACCAAACGATCTTGTGGCCTTGGTAGAGCAGGTCTTTCTTGACGAGCTCGGAGAGGGCCCACCAGACGCTCTCAACGTAGGAGCGATGGTAGGTGACATAGGCGTCTTGGAGATCGGCCCAGAAACCGATCTTCTCGGTCATGCGCTCCCACTCTTCGGTGTAGCGGAAGACGGACTCGATGCAACGGACAATGAACGGCTCAACGCCGTATTCTTCGATGGCTTCCTTGCCGTGGATGCCGAGCTCTTTCTCGACCTCGACTTCGACGGGCAAGCCGTGGGTATCCCAACCGGCCTTGCGCGGCACGTAGCGGCCGCACATGGTTTGGTAACGGAGGAAGACGTCCTTGAAAACGCGCGTCAGCACATGGCCGTTGTGCGGCAGACCGTTGGCGGTCGGGGGTCCCTCGTAAAAGGTGAACTGCTGCCGGCCCTTGCGGATCTCAAGACTCTTCTCGAAAATGCGGCGCTCCTTCCAGAACGCAGCGATCTCTCTCTCATGCGCAGGAAAATCGACGATCGCCTGGCCTTGGTTGAACTTGCTCATGGAATCGGGATGAAACGAATAGTGTACCGTCGCTCGGCAGGCGATCAGGAGAGTCACAAGCTGTGACCTCAACTACTCAAACTACTCGATGGGGAGGCTCGGAGCGCGAGGTCAAAGATTCGCCTTATCGACGGCGGCCCCAGACCAGTAGGCGATGTTGTTGCGAATTTCTTGGGTGGCTGGCGCCACGGGACCGAGCACCCGCTCAAAGTCCGGGAGCATTTTCTTGAAGAGCTTTATCGCTCCCTGGGCGTCGCCCGCCTCGGCGGTCCAACCGGCAATGTTCTGGCGGGTCGTCAGCGTGGCGGGCGCGTCGGGACCGAGCACGCGTTCCCGATCCGGGAGCAGTTGGCTGAAGAGTTGTAGAGCCCCCGCGGCGTTACCCGTCTTGCCGGTCCAAAAAGCGATGTTGTGGCGGGTCGTCAGCGTGGCGGGCGCGTCGGGGCCAAGCACGCGCTGTTGGTCGACCAACAGTTTCTCGAAGAGGCTTAGGGCGCCGGCGGCATCACCTGTTTCGGCAGTCCAATGGGCGAGGCTGCGGCGAGTCGCCAGGGTGTCGGGTGCGTCTGGACCGAGGGCGCGCACTTGGTCGGGCAACAGTTGCTTCAAGAGGCGCAGTGCGCCGTCGGCATCGCCTAGCTGGCCTGTACAAGAGGCAATGTTGTGGCGGGTCGCCAGCGTGGCGGGAGCATCGGGACCGAGTACGGCCTGCTGATCGGGCAGCAACTCCTTCAACAAGCGCAAGGCCCCGGTTGGGTCTCCTGCTTGGGCGCTCCGGTAGGCGACCTTGAGGCGATTTGCCAAGGACTCGGGAGTCTCTCTGGGCGTCCCGCTAACCGGTTCGGGCGTCTTGGAGCGCGGCTGGGCGATGTTGTCGCGACTCGTAGGGGCGGCTGGCCCGATCCGCGGGCGGGCGGCGGTTGCGGCTCCCGGCAGCGCCTTGTTGTCCTGAGACGCTAGGGCGGCGGCGGGCGCTGGGGAAGCGGGAGCCAGCAAGCGCTCTTGGTCCGGCAGCAGCTGCTTGACGACGCGCGCCGCCTCGGCGGTCCAGTGAGCGATGTTCCGGCGAGTGGCCAGCGTGGCGGCGGCGGCCTGGCCTAGAGCGCGCTCCCCATCGGGCAGCAGTCGCTTGATGCGTCTTAGGGCCTCGGGAGTGCTGCCGCCGTTGCCCGCTGAACGCGCAGCGTGGCGAGTTTTTGTGGAAGCGGGCTTGACGGGGGCGAGAGCGCGACCGGAATCGGTCGTCTTGGCGGTCCAAAAGGCAAGGTTATGGCGAGTCGTCTGGGTATCGTCCGAGTCGGATCCGAGCACGCGCTCTTGATCGGGCAGTAGTTGTTTCAAAAGGCGGACAGCTTCGGCGGCATCACCCGTTCGTCCACTCCAACAGGCGATATCGCGGCGCGTCGCCAGGGTAGCGGGAGAGTCGGGGCCGAGCACGCGTTCTTGGTGGGGCAGCAGTTGCTTGAAGAGACGTAACGCCCCGGCCGCATTCCCCGTTTCCGCGGTCCAGTGGGCGATATGGCGTCGCGTCGCCAGTGTTTCTGGAGAGTCGGGACCAAGCACGCGCTGCTGGTCGGGCAGCAGTTGCTTGAAGAGGCGCAAGGCCCCGGCGGCATCGCCCGCTTCGGCCGTCCAATGGGCGATGTTACGGCGAGTCGTCAAGGTATCGGGCGAATCGGGGCCGAGTACGCGCCGTTGGTCGGGCAGCAATTGCGTGGAGAGACGCTGGGCCTCGGCAGCGCCGCCTGTTTTAGCCGTCAAGTGGGCAATATCGCGGCGGGTCGCTAGGGCCTCGGCAGAGCCAGGGCCGAGTACGCGCTCTTGGTCAGGCAGCAATTGCGTGAAGAGATGCAGGGCCTCGACGGCATTGCCCGTTTGGGCTGTCCAATGGGCGATGTTGCGGCGAGTCGTTAACGTATCGGGCGAGTCGGGGCCGAGTACGCGCTCTTGATCGGGCAGCAATTGCGTGAACAAGCGCAGCGCCTCGGCGGCATCTCCTGTCTCGGCCGTCCAGTGCGCGATATCGCGGCGCGTCGCTAGGGCGTCGGGAGAGCCAAGACCGAGTACGCGCTCTTGGTCAGGCAGCAGTTGCTTGAAGAGGCGCAGCGCCTCGGCGGCATTGCCGATTTCAACCGTCCAATAGGCGATATCGCGGCGAGTGGCCAGGGCCTCGGAGGAGCCAGGGCCGAGCACGCGCTCCTGATCGGGCAGCAGTCGCTTAAGGAGGCGTAGAGCCTCGGCTGCATCACCCGTTCGACGCCTCCAATGGGCGATCTTGCCGCGAGTAGCCAGGGTCAGCGTGGAGTCGGGCCCAAGCACGCGCTCTTGATCGGGCAATAGTTGCGTGAACAAGCGCAAGGCCTCGGCGGCATCCCCTGTCTCGGCCGTCCAGTGGGCGATTTCGCGGCGCGTCGCCAGGGCCTCGGACGAGCTAGGGTCAAGCACGCGCTCTTGATCAGGCAGCAGTTGCTTGAAGAGATGGAGCGCCCCGGCGGCATCCCCTCTCTCGGCTGTCCAGTGGGCGATATTCTGGCGAGTCGTCAAAGCCTCCGGAGAGTCTGAACCGAGTAGGCGCTGTTGCTCGGGCAGCAGTTGCTTGAAAAGACGCAGGGCCTCGGCGGCATCCCCTGTCTCGGCCGTCCAGTGGGCGATTTCGCGGCGAGTGGCCAACAAGTCGAGAGGATCGGGGCCGGGGATGCGTTCTTGGTCAGGCAGCAGTTGCTTGAAAAGGCGCAGCGCTTCAGCGGCATCGCCGGTTCGACCAGTGTGAAAGGCAATGTCGCGGCGAGTCGCCAAGGTCACCGGGGACTCAGGGCCGAGGACGCGCTCTTGATCGGGCAGCACTTCCGTGAAAAGGCGCAGCGCCTCGGCGACGCCGCCCGTTTCGGCCGTCCAATGGGCGGTGTTTCGGCGAGCTTCCAGGGTTTCTGCAGCGTTCGCGCCGAGCACGGCAGCCATGCGCGCCTGCCAATCGATCCAGACGTTCAGGTTTCGACCGGGATCCGCAAACCTGCGGGCCTTAAGAATTTGGATCGTATCCTCGCCGCGGTGCCCGGCCCAATCGTGTTCGGCTTCGGCCTCCATTGCATAACGGTGAAGCGGATCGCTTGGATCGTGAGCCTCCCGCGGAGCTAAGTGTCTGATCGCTTCGTAGAGGGCGAGATGGGCATGTTGCAGACCCCGCAAATCAACGTCAAATCCGCTTGCAGTCAGCCATTCGCAGAGCGTCGGATGGAACAGACCCAGACATTCGCCGGCGCTACCTACTTGGAACCGGTCGATCAATCGGCTGAGGGCGCGATCGCTGAGCACTTCATAGAATTCCGAGCGGTTGCGCGGTCCGCCCAAGCGTGCGACGGCGTCGGCGAATATCGCATAGGGCAACGTTCCTCCACTGCCGCGCGCGGCACACAGCACCGCGAGTACCGGCTGTAGCTTACTCGTCCAATCGAGGCGGCCGCGAATGTCCTTGAAAATGCGTTCATACAGTCCCTCAAGGCCCGCCCCTTCGTCAAAACCCTTCTCTTGCTTGTGGCTGGCGTACTCGGCCGCCAGCTCCAACATCAACCAATTTCCACTAGCAAGACTAATGAGATCGGGTTGGCGGCCGGACCTTACCTTGCGATCGCTAAGGTACGCCGTGGCGGCGCTGTCATCCAGAGGGGCCAGCCTGATTTCGCATGCATGTTCCGGCAAGTCCGTGTCTGGGCGGCTCGTGCCGATCACCCGCACATGTTGGAGTTGTTCGTCGGTCGTGAGTCGCTCGATCAGTTTCCAAATGCCGCCGCGCCGAGCGTCGTCCACTTGGTCAAGCGCATCAATGACCAAGACGATCGGTTGCTCGACGACTCGCAGCGGACCGATGAGCAGCCGCTCCTCAACCGATAAGCCTTTCCATTGGTGGCGGTGCGCCCTTTCGTAGATGCCGCTCGCTTGCTCGAACTGCGGAATCTTAACAAGTTGGCGCCGAAGCGTTTCCGCCAAAGCGTCGGGCGTGTCGGTTAGGGAGATGAAGCCCACCGCATCGCTCGATAAGACGCCCGCCTCGACCGGCGGGAGCCGCAGTGCAGCGGCCAACGTTGACTTTCCCGTCCCTGCATCGCCGATCACTACCGAAAACCGGTGTCCGCGGCTTTCGGCGACGACTTCTTTAATCTGGTGGGGCTGATAGCGGGCCAGCAGCCGCAACAGATAATCTCCTTCAGCGCCGGATAGCCCCAGGTCCGTTAGAACCCGCTCAGCAGTCCGGTTGCGCGCGACATACAATGCTGCGTCATCGCGTTGGTAGCCGCCCACACCCGCCTTCAAATCAGAGCCATACTTCTCGATCAAAGGCAACAGATCCGGCACGCGCAGGTGCGTTACTAGCGATAACTCGGGATGCCGATCCCTGGGCACGCCCTCTCGCAACACCTCGGTGAGCTTGCGCGTG
>CAZYOX010000138.1:0-10533 GCA_964649285.1 uncultured Bryobacterales bacterium
CGAACTGATGGCCTTGGACGTCGAGGGCTTCCGCGACGGCGAGAACGACGGACCCTTCACTGAGGAGGAGTTCACCTCCGAAATCGACGGTGACGTGCTGTGGAAGCTGGACCTGTTCAATGACCTCGGCGTATACCCGCACAATATGGCGGCGACGTCGCCTCTGATTGTGGGCGATCTGATCTTCGTCAATACGTCCAACGGCGTCGACGAAAGCCATTCGAATATCCCTTCGCCCCGTTCGCCCAGTTTTCTGGCCGTCAATCGCCTGACGGGCGAGATTCTCTGGGAGGACGCTTCGCCCGGCGAGAACATCCTTCACGGGCAGTGGTCTTCACCCGCCTACGGCACGATCGGCGGCGTGGATCAAACGATCTTCGCCGGCGGCGACGGTTGGCTGCGAGGTTTTGAACCCAAGACGGGCAAGGTTCTCTGGCAGTTCGACGTGAACCCCAAGGACTCGGAATGGAAGCAAGGCCGCGGCGATCGTAACAACATGATCGCCACGCCGGTTATCTTCGATAACAAGATCTTCATCGCGGTCGGCCAAGACCCAGAACACGGAGAAGGCGTCGGACACCTCTACGCCGTTGACGCGACCAAGCGCGGCGATATCACCGAAAGCGGCCTGGTCTGGCACCATCCGTTCCGACGCACGATTTCCACCGTGGCGATCGCGGACGGCATCGTCTATGCCGCCAACTTCTCCGGCTTTCTACATGCACTTGATGTGAAAACCGGCAAGTTGCTGTGGGAGCATGATCTGCTAGCGGCAGTCTGGGGCTCCCCCTACGTCGTCGACGGCAAGGTCCTCATCGGAGATGAGGATGGAGATATTGCCGTTTTACAAGCAGGTCAGACACACGAACTTCTCTCTGAGGTCAACTTGGGCAATTCGGTGTATTCCACGCCCGTGGTCGCCAATGGGACGCTTTTCATCATGACCCGTTCACATCTTTACGCGATCGCCCAGAAATAAGGATGCCTGGCTAGGCCGCTATCCTTCGCCAAGACTGAATAACGCCATTGAATATGCTCGTTGCCGTCGACTCCCAACTTCAAGCAAAGGTGGCCGCGGCCCGCGAGCGCCTGGACTCTCATGTACGCGAGATCGTCCAGTGGCACTTCGACCCCGCGACTGGTTGTGAGTTCTGGCTCAATAGGGCGAAGACTCTCGACTTCGACCCCCTCAAGGACATCAACGGTTTCGACGACCTCCGTAAATTCGGTTTCTTTGAAGACGAGTGGCTGCGCGGCGGTCCCGTGCGCCGTTGGGTGCCCAAAGGCCTCGCGGATAGGCCTGTCTATGTATTTGAGACCGGCGGCACGACCGGCGTCCCGAAGAGCCGGATCAACATCGACGACTTCCGAATCGACTATTCGGAATTCTCGAAAACCCTGTCCGATGAGCATTTCCCGAAAGGGTCGGACTGGCTCATGCTGGGACCCAGCGGGCCACGGCGATTG
Organism: uncultured Bryobacterales bacterium; assembly: GCA_964649285.1. GTDB lineage: Bacteria > Acidobacteriota > Terriglobia > Bryobacterales > UBA6623 > CAMPKL01. The sequence continues at coordinate 1,468 of CAZYOX010000138.1, forward strand.
CGCCTCGCGGTGGAGCATCTGGCCCAAGTTCGCGGCGGAATTAGCTTCTGCATCGACCTGGATCCACGTTGGGTGGTCAAGCTGATCAAGCGCGGGGAAATGGACGAAGTGGAGCGCTACAAGAAGCACTGTATCGACCAAGCCATTACTATCCTCGGTGCGCACCAAGGCATCAAGTGCATTTTCACCACGCCGAAGTTGCTGGAGGCCCTGTGCGATCGCATTTCGCTCAAGAAATACGGCATCACTGGGGTCTTCTGTGGCGGCACCGAGATGACCCCGCAGTTCAACCGCTTCGCGCACGAAGAGCTGCTTGAGGGCGCCTACTTCGCCGCGACCTACGGCAACACGCTGATGGGTTTGGCGTGCCACAAGCCGTTCGACCCCGCCGACGATTACGCCATCATCTACTTCCCGCCGCAGCCGCGCGCCGCCACGCAAGTCGTCAATCCCGACAACATGGACGAGGAGGTCGGCTACGGCGAGACCGGCCGCGTGCTGCTGACGACGTTGACGAAAGAGTTCTTCATGCCGCGCTTCCCCGAGCGCGACATGTGTGAACGAGAAGCCCCGTGCGATTCTTACCCATGGGAAGGCGTTCGCAACGTGCGCCCCTTCCAGACCGCGAAGAGCGGCCAAGTGACGGTCGGCGTTTACTGATGCGCGCTGCCGCCGCTCGAATCGGAACGTTCCGCGCATGACCTCTTTCGACTTTCAGCCGCGCACACGCGTCATCTTCGGCGCCGGCTCACTTCAGCGCTTGGGCGAGTTGGCAAAGGGCCTTGGCGGGTCGCGGGCCTTGCTCGTTTCCGATCCGGGAATCGTCGCGGCCGGCCATCCGGCGGCGGCGATGCAGCTGTTGCAGTCCGCGCGCATCGAAACATTCCTCTTCGATCAAGTCGCTGAGAACCCGACAACGGAACATGTCCATGCTGGCCTGGAGTTTGCCCGAGGTCGCGGCATCGACCTGATCATCGGCTTAGGCGGCGGCAGTCCGCTCGACTGCGGCCGCGGCGTCAACTTCTTGCTGACCAACGGCGGTCAAATGGCCGACTATTGGGGAGTCGGCAAAGCATCGAAGCCGATGCTCCCGTTTATCTCCATTCCGACCACCGCCGGTACCGGCAGCGACGCCCAGTCCTTCGCGCTGATCGCCGATTCTGTGACCCATCGGAAGATGGCCTGCGGTGATCCCAAGGCCGCGGCGGCAATCGCCCTGCTCGATCCCGAATTGACCCTGACGCAACCTGCCCAAGTCACGGCTGCGACGGGCATCGATGCTATTGTCCATGCCATCGAGACGCTCGTGGCGACCAAACGCAACCCCATCTCCGAGCTCTTCTCGCGACGCGCTTGGGAGCTGCTGTCAAGCAATTTCCCGCTTGTGCTGAGCGAGCCTGCCAATTTGGAGGCCAGGGCCGGAATGCAACTTGGCTCCCACCTCGCTGGAGCTGCGATCGAGAACTCCATGCTAGGCGCCGCCCACGCTTGCGCCAATCCGCTCACCGCACGCTTTGACGTCACCCACGGCGCCGCTGTTGGGCTAATGCTGCCTGCGGTTATCCGTTACAACGCGGCCGGGCAAGCCTCGCTTTATGAAACCGTCGGCGGGGCCGAGCACGTCAGACAGCAAGTCGAGGACCTGATGGAACAGGCAGCCCTGCCCATGCGTCTCTCCGAGTACGGAATCGCTGAAAACGACCTTGAGGTGCTGGCCGAGGACGCTGCGACGCAGTGGACGGCTCAATTCAATCCGCGTCCGCTCGCTTTGAGCGATTTCGTTGGGCTCTATCAGAGCGTGCTGTGATGCTGTCGAAGATCCCAACTCCGAAGCCGGCGGGCCGCGTCTTGCTCGCTGCGGCCTCGCTGTTGACCCTGGCTTCCGTGCCTCTCGCCGCGGACTGGCCCGTGTTCCTCGGCAATGCTCAACGTAACTCGATCGTCGAGCGCAGCTTTCCTCCGCCGCTTGAGGTGGAGTGGACCTACGACGCTCCTGACGGCATTGATTCGACCGCTATCATCGTTGACGGAACCGTTTATTTCGGCGAGCTGAACGGCAAGTTCCACGCGGTGGATCTGGAGACAGGCAAGAGCAAGTGGGTCTACCAGGCTGGATTAGGCGTTCTCGCCTCAGGCTGCGTGATGGACGGCGCTGTGTTCTTCGGCGATGAGGAGGGAGCCTTCCACGCCGTCGACGTCGCAACAGGCCAGCAGCGCTGGAAATATCAGACCGGCGCCGAGATCCTCTCCTCGCCCAACTGCCTGCCGGGGGCGGTCCTGGTAGGCTCCTACGACGCAAGTCTGTATAGCCTCAATCCCAAGACCGGCCAGCCTAATTGGAGCTACCAGACCGAAGACCGCGTTCATTGCAGCCCGGCAGTGCAGCAAGGCAAGACGTTCGTGACGGGCTGCGACGGCTTCTTGCGCATCATCGATGTCGAGACCGGCGAGGAGGAGTCGCAGGTTGCTACCGATGATTACATTGCTTCCACGCCGGCGCTACTCGGCAACCGCATCTATATCGGAACCATGGGCGGCCAGGTGCTGGCCATCGATTGGCAGAAAGGCGAAATAGTCTGGTCGTACCGCTATTCGCAGGCCAATAACCAGTTCATGTCTTCTCCGGTCGTGGCGGACGGCAAGGTGATCCTCGGCGGCCGCGACCGGCGTATTCATGCCATCGACGAACAAACCGGCAAGCCCGCCTGGGAGTTCATGACCCGATCCCGGGTGGACTCGTCCCCGGTCGTCGCTGGTCAAACGGTATGGGTCGGTTCCGGTGACGGCAACCTCTATGCTCTCGACCTCAAGACCGGTAAAGAGCAATGGAAATTCACCCTCGGCGGGCCTGTCACGGCCCAGGCGGCCATCTCTGGCGACCGGCTGGTGATCGGGTCGCGAGACGGCGTCCTCTACTGCCTAAAAAGGCCTTAAGTCGCTCTAGATAAAACTCTATTGCCTCACCACGAATCTGTGGTGTACCATCTTCCTCAGGGAGCCCTGTGCTCGCTATGCAGACGAAACTTACATTTTTTAAGTCGTACTCGAAGCTTGGTTGGTGGGCGGCCCGATTGCCGAAAGGCGAAGAATGGGCTGGCCACGAAATCGAGTTCCTAGGCTTCGGCGTCACCCAGACCCAAGCCGAGCGTGATCTCGCGGAGAAAGAACAGGCGCAAGCGAGCGCCGAAGCGGAACTCGCCGCCTAACAGCGGACTCTCGCTCTCCCCTCTTCAAGCACCCATTCCCGACACTCCAGAACCGACCCAGCGATCTTCGTCCCCAAGGCGAGCAAGGCCGCAAGAGGAGTTGGCGCGTCAGGAAGCGCTTTGGATCACGCACGATCGACTGTCGCTGATCCACCTTCGATTGCGAGGGGCGGCGAAAGTGTGTCGCAGGCTAAGGCCGCAGGTCCTTTACTAGCGCCGTGTCGAGAAAGAACTGCCGTACAGGAGCAGCTTCGGGCCCTTCCACTGTGATTGTCAATGACACGTCCTGCGACGGACCCAATAAGCGAATATCGATGCGGTCCAACTCATCGTAGAAACGAACGTAAGAGATAGCTTGTACGTTGACGACGCGATTGCGAATGCGGATAAACGGCGAGCTCATGGCGCGAAGAGTCTTTCAAGTCTAGCTGACCGGGCAGGCACTATAATCGACCCTTCACCATGAACGTGGAAAACCGGCTTGACCTCGACTGGATCCGCTCGCAATTTCCTGCGTTATCGCTTGAGGTAGCCGGCTCGCCCGCCGTCTTTCTCGATGCGCCGGGCGGCACTCAGGTCCCGCGAACCGTCGTCGATGCCGTGAGCGGAGCGATGGTCAACGCCAACGCCAACACGCACGGCGCCTTTCTGACAAGCCAGTGCGCTGACCAGATCATTGCCGACGCTCACCAAGCGGCGGCCGACTTCCTGGGCTGCGATGCCGACGAGGTCGTTTTCGGCCCCAACATGACCACGCTGACCTTCGCGCTCAGCCGTGCATTGGGGCGTGAACTTCAGCCCGGCGACGAGATCGTGCTCACTTATCTCGACCACGATGCAAACTTTGCTCCCTGGAAGGCGCTGGAAGAGGCCGGCGTCGTGATTCGCGTCGCCGACTTTCGGCGCGAGGATTGCACTCTCGACATCGATCAGTTGCTCGGCCTAATCAACGGCAAGACCAAAATCGTAGCTGTAGGCTACGCGTCCAACTCAGTCGGTTCCATCAACGACGTCGCACGCATCTCTGCAGCCGCCCGCGCCGCGGGGGCTTGGAGCTTCATCGACGCAGTTCACTACGCGCCGCATGGGCCGATGGATGTGCGCGCAATCGGTTGCGACTTCTTAGCCTGTTCGGCTTATAAGTTTTTTGGACCCCACCAGGGCATGCTTTACGGCCGCCGGGACCATCTGGAGCGGTTGCGGCCTTACAAGGTACGCCCGGCCAGCGAGCAGATCCCTTGGCGTTGGGAGACGGGCACGCAGAATCACGAGGCCATGGCGGGCGTCACAGCCGCAATAGACTACCTCGCCGCACTCGGCGAACGTCTTGGCGAGATAGGCGACCGCCGCCGACGCCTCCAAACGGCGATGTTCGCGACCAGCGCCTACGAGCGGCGCCTCTCAGAAAAGCTCATCTCTGGCTTGCTCGACATCCCCTCGGTGCAGTTTTATGGGATTCGCGAACCGCAGCGCTTCGCGCAGCGGACCCCCACCGTTTCGATTCGTCTCCGAGGCCTGCCTGCACGGGACGTCGCCGAAAGCCTGGGCAAAATGGGGTTTTTCGTCTGGGACGGCAACTACTATGCCCTCAATCTCAGCGAACGGCTGGGCGTGGAGTCCTCCGGCGGTATGGTCCGCATAGGTTGCGCCCACTACAACACTCTTGCTGAACTGGATCGTTTGCTAGCGGCTATCGAGGCCCTCAAGCCTGCGTCAAAAGGTTTGACGCTCGGTGTTACCGGCTTGGCTTCCGTCGCGCCTAACCAATGAAGGAATACTGATAGTTCATGGCGACAGCAACTTTAGAGAAAGAACGCGCAATCGGCGAAGAGCTGAAGCGCAACAACGTAGTCATCCAAACGTACGAACTTTGGAAGACCTACCAGATGGGCGATCAGCAGATCCATGCCGTCTCGGGCGTCGACATGACTATCAGGAAGGGCGAGTACGTTGCCATCATGGGTCCCTCCGGCTCGGGCAAGTCGACTTTCATGAACCTGATCGGCTGCTTGGATACGCCAAGTTCAGGCGAATACTACATACGCGGGCAGTTAGTCTCGAAAATGAGCGACGACGAATTGGCGCACGTCCGCAACGTCGAGATTGGCTTCGTCTTCCAAACCTTCAACCTACTGCCGCGCCTTACCGCGCTGCAGAACGTTGAGTTGCCTTTGATCTACAGCGGCATGGATCCTGACGAGCGGATGGAGCGTTCGAAGAAGGCATTGTCCATGGTGGATCTGACCCAGCGCATGCACCATAAGCCGAACGAATGTTCCGGCGGTCAACGTCAGCGCATCGCCATCGCGCGAGCCTTGGTCAACGATCCGGCTATCTTATTGGCCGATGAGCCGACCGGCAATCTCGACACCGCCACCGGCGTCGAGATCATGGCGATCTTTGAAGAACTTCATCGCAGGGGACATACGATCGTTCTTGTGACGCACGAGCCGGATATTGCCGAGAACGCGCGGCGCGTGATTCACGTCCGGGACGGCAAGATCGAGCGCGACGAACAGATCGTCCACAACTAACCGTCAGATCAGAGTTCCAAGAAGTTCTTAAGCAGCTTCTTGCCCGGCTCAGTGAGAATCGATTCGGGGTGGAACTGCACGCCCTCGATCAGCATTTCCCGATGGCGCAGGCCCATAATCAGGCCGTCCGCAGTTTCGGCTGAGATCTCCAGCTCTCGCGGCAGCGTTTCTCTCTCGACGATCAGCGAGTGATAGCGCGTGGCGACGAAGTCTTGCTCCACGCCCTGGAAAATTGTCTTGTCGTCGTGACGGATGCGGCTGATCTTGCCGTGCATCAGGTATGGCGCGCGGATCACCCTGCCGCCAAACGCTTGGCCGATGGCTTGATGCCCCAAGCAGACTCCCAAGATCGGAATCTTGCCGCCGAGCCGGCGCACAACTTCGAGCGAAATGCCTGCTTCATTCGGCGTACAGGGGCCCGGCGAGATCACGATTCTCTCCGGCCCTAGGGCTTCGATTTCGGGAATCGTGATCTTATCGTTGCGGCGCACGTCCAATTCCGCGCCCAACTCTCCCAGAAACTGTACCAGGTTGAATGTGAACGAGTCGTAATTGTCGATGACCAGAATCATTGCGCCTACAACTCCCTCGCGCGTTCCACCGCTCGCAGCAGGCCGCGAGCTTTGTTCATCGACTCTTCCCACTCCTTCTCTGGAACGGAATCGGCGACGATGCCTGCGCCGGCCGGCAGGTAGGCCATGCCGTCTTTGATGAGCATGGTTCGAATGGCGATGCAAGAATTCAGATTGCCCGAGAAATCCAAATACATCACGCTTCCTGAATAGTAACCGCGAGCGGTCGGCTCCAGCTCCCCGATGATCTCCATCGCCCGCACCTTGGGCGCTCCCGTCAACGTGCCTGCTGGGAAGCAGGCCATCAAGGCGTCGAAGGCGTCCTTGTCTTCGCGCAATTTGCCGCGAATCCCCGACACGATATGCATCACATGGGAATAGCGCTCGATGACCATGAACTCGGGTACATGGACGCTCCCAAACTCACTCACGCGTCCGATATCGTTGCGGCCTAGGTCCACCAGCATGACGTGCTCGGCACGCTCTTTCTCGTCCGCTGCCAACTCGGCGGCAAGCGCCTGATCCTCGGCTTCGTCCTTGCCGCGATGGCGGGTACCCGCTATGGGACGGTACTCAATCGCCCGTCCGTCGACCTTCACCAGCAGTTCCGGCGAGCTGCCGACGATTGTCGTGTCGTCCAGCGACAGGTAGAACAAGTAAGGCGACGGATTGACCGCGCGCAGCGCACGATAGATCTGAAACGGATTAACCTTGGGCTCGAAGGTCAGCCGGTGGGCCAGGACGACCTGAAAGACGTCCCCAGCCAAGATATACTCCTTGGCTTTCTCAACAGCCCGGCAGTAAGCTTCTTTGCCTACGTCCGAGGTCGCCTTGAGCGGTTCGGCGTTCTTCGCGCTGGGCGGCAACTTCACCGTCCGCGCCAGAGCGTGCTCCATGCGTTCGATCGCGCGCTGCGCTGATCGGAAGCCATCGTCGATGTTTTCGTGCTCTTGCGTCCGGACGTTCGCGACGAGGTAGACCTCGTGCTTAACGTGGTCGAAAACAACCAAGCTCGAGAAGAACATGAAGATGGCATCGGGCGCGTCGACATCTCGCTCTCGAAAGGCGGGAACGCGCGGTTCGATCTGACGAACCAAGTCGTAGCCGATATAACCAACCGCACCCGCGCTCAAGGGCGGAAGCCCTTCTTGCCCGGCCGGCTGGTAGCGCTGCGTTAGTTCGCGCAGCACCTCGAACATGTTTCCTTCGCGCTCGGTCTTCGTGCCGCCCTCATCCAACTCGATGCGGGTGCCCCAAGCCTTCACCGTCAGGAACGGGTCGCGGCCGATGTAGGTGTAGCGGCCAATGCGCTCGCCGCCCTCGACGCTTTCTAGCAGGAACGAGAACTTCTCGCCCTCAGCCAGCTTTAGGTACGCGGATACCGGCGTCTCTAAGTCGGCAGCGAGGGTCTTCCAAACGGGCGCAACATTCCCATTGGCCGCCGCTCGGCGGAAAGCTTCTAGGTCTGTTGGCATGGCAGCTGGGTTAGGCCCCTTGTAATACGTCTAGCACAGCGTTGCGCATCACGGCCCGCGGGGCCGGCAGCTTCGTCCACAATTCAAACTGGGCGGCAGCCTGTTCGATGAACATTTCCAGGCCTAGAACGACTGTTTTCCCTTGTGCTTGAGCATTCTTGATCAAGGCCGTGCGCAAAGGGTTGTAGACCATATCGAATACGATTTCCGCCGGAATGGCGCCGGGGAACAGGTTTTCCTCGACATACGGCGACATGCCGACCGGCGTCGATTGCACCAGGATGTCGAAACCGCGCGCGAGGGCGGCGTCCCACGCCAGGCCTTCGGCTCCAGCGGCCTTGGCCAAGGCTTGCGCCTTCTCGGGGCGCCGCCCAGTCAACGCCACGCGCGCTCCCTTGGCCTTCAGAGCAAAGGCAGCTGCCCGCGCTGCGCCGCCCGTGCCGACAACAAGCGCTGTTGCGCCCTGCAATCGGCGCAGTTGTTCCAGAGGCGCAGTGACGCCGATCGCATCGGTGTTTGTGCCTCGCCACTTCTTGCCGCTGCGGAAAACAGTATTGACCGCGCCAATCTGAAGCGCCAGCTTATCGATGGCGGTAAGATGGCGCATGACCTTCAACTTGTGCGGCAGCGTGACGCTAAACCCTTCAATGGGAAGCGTATCTGCCAGGCGAAAGAAATCGCCCAAACGCCCCGGCTCTACGCGAAAGGGCAAATAAACGCCGTCAACGCCGGACTTACGCAGCGCCCGGTTATGCAGCACCGGCGACATGGAATGCGCCACCGGCGAGGCGATCACGCCGAAAACTCGCGTATCCCGCTTGAGTGTATCGACCCGGTAAATTCCCCGCATCACGGAGGCGGAGTATTGTCCCGGCGCGGTTCCCGGCGCCGTGTTGGGCGCTGCGAAGGTGAAAGCCGCGCCGCGGCCAGGCGATAGAATGCGGCTCGCCGCGCCCACTTCGCCCATGGCCAGTACGACTAGCGGCGGCGCATCTGGCTGGTCCAGCAAGCGCAGCAGCCGCTCGCTGTCGCTTGGCTTCACTCCGGCCATAGCGATCTTGTAGATGTCCGCGGGGATCTTCGCCAGGCGCCGCAAGATCTTTTCGGGGGACGGAGCCTTCTCGAAGTCGTGGAAAGACAGGATCACGCGCGCTTTCTGCCGCAAGCGTTCGGTGATATCCGGCGACGGCTCGGCGGTTTCGATCTCCAGGTCCAACAGTTGAGCGCCATTTGCGGCCGCCTGGGCCAGGATTCGCTCCTGCTCCTCGATCGACCCTCC
>CAZYOX010000139.1:0-10507 GCA_964649285.1 uncultured Bryobacterales bacterium
AGCCTGGAATATGTTGAAAGAGCATATCAAGATGATCATCAACGAGTTCCGCTTGAACCCGGCGACGATGGAAGCACAAGAGATGATCCTCAAGCAAATGGAAGCGTACTTCTTCGGCGAAGGAGGCCAAACGCCTCCTGACTACGTCGCGCCGAAGCATTAACCGGCAAGGCCGTTCGCCAATTTTGTGGCTTCGGCGCAAAGCTGTCCTATGCGGTCTCGAATCTTGTCCGACAGATCGCCGTCATCGCGAAAATCTTCGCCGATGGCGTAGACAAAGCGCGGTACGACCACGCAACGGTATTCCAACATCAGGCTATTCGCCATGCCTAACGGGCTCATGTAGCTGCCGCGCCCGCCAGCGGCGCACAGAAAGCCGACCACTTTATCCCTCCAGGCCGAGCCCGTCAACTCAACCAGGTTCTTAGCTGCGGCGTTGAGATCGTAATTGTAGATCGGCGCCGCAAGCAAAACGACGTCGGCACTGGAGATGACCTTCGCCAGTTCTCTAGCGGCTGGCGCATCGTAGGTCGTCTCGCCGTCGCACATCGGCAGGTCGTAGTCGCGTAGGTCCACAAGCGTCGCTCCGCAGTCGTCCTTTAGCACGGCCTCGGCAGCCGTCGCCAAACGATGTGAGCGACTGCCGGCATTGAGCGAGCAGCTGACGATCAAGACCTTGCGCCGATTCTTCTTCACGTTCCTATGCTGCCATAGCCGGTTGGCCCCGCCCTGCACGGCTGTGCCTAAGGCGACTTACCATACCTCAGCTAAGGGCCCTATCGCCCTTCTTCTCGCCGGGCATCGCTGATACAATCCTCTCGCACTCGCCCATGTGGACTTTTCTACTCCTGGTCCTGCTGGCGATTGTCTTCGGACAAAAGCTGAGTTCCCTGCGCCGGCAGAATGAACAGTTGTCGCGGCGTGTCGCCGACCTCAATCTCGAGATCTCCGCCGTCCGGAAAGCCTTCTTAACGCGCATCGAGAAGCTTGAAGAAGGCGTCGTCGCGGCTCCTGCGCCTCAACCCGAGCCAACGCCCGCAGTCGAGCAAGTCGTCGAATCGATCGTCCATCCGTCCGCGACGAGTACTCCCGAGCCGTCCGCCGAAGCAGCTCCTTTCGAACCCGAGCCCGCTCGTTACGTGCCTCCGCCTTACGCCGAAACAGAAGCGCCCGCCTTCTCCCCTGCCGCCGCCCGTTCGGGCATCGAGTGGGAACGGCTGATCGGCGTGCGCGGCGCGGCGTTGCTCGGCGCCGTCGTCTTGGGCCTGGCCGCGCTGTTGTTCCTGCAATATTCCATCGAACACGGCCTGATCCCGCCGATCGTCCGCGTGGCGATCGGCTTCCTGGTCGGCGCAAGCGCCATCGCCGGCTCGGAATTCCTGCGCAAGCGCGGTTACACAACCACCGCGAACGCCTTGGCCGGCGGCGGCGTCATCGTCCTCTACGCCTCAACCTGGGCGGCCAGAACCCTTTACGGCTTCATCGGCACGACGCTGGCCTTCGTCCTGATGAGTTTGACCACCGCCGTCAGCGGACTGCTCTCCTGGCGCCACACCGCGCGAGAGATCGCGCTGCTTGGCTTGGCAGGCGGCTTCGCCACGCCGCTTCTCTTGTCCAGCGGCCAGAACAACCCCATCGGCCTGTTTGGTTATCTGCTGCTGCTCAATGCTGGCCTGTTCGTACTGGCCCGCGAAAAGAAGTGGCCGCTGCTAACCCTGCTAGGCCTGTGCGCGACGACTTTCTACCAGGCCGGTTGGATCTTCACCCAAATGGAGACGCCGCAATCTCTGCTGGGCCTCGGCATCCTCGCGCTATTTGCCGTCTTCTTCGCTGCCGCCGGAAAATTCGGCGGTCAAGACAGAGACGCCACACGAGATCCTTCGTCGCAGCTCACCCAAGCCGCCGGACTGCTGCTGCCCTTTGCGCTGGCCCTATACTTCGCCGGCCGCTCCGAGCTCAGCGAACACCTCCTGCCCGTCGCGGGCTTGATGTTCATCCTCTCCGCCGCCGCGTTGTGGATCGATCGCGCCGATGGCTTCCCTGCCTTGCCGCTCGGCGCCGCTGCAGCGTCCGCGGCGATCTTCATGGTCTGGACCTCCCGCTTGGACTTCACAACAGCGCTCTCCTGGGAGTCCGTGGCCATTGCCGCCGCACTAGCCGTCCTCTTCCACGTATTCGAAGAGCCCTGGCTGCGCATCGATCGAGAAGACAAGCGTTTGCCCGTCGCGCCGGCGCTCGCTGCGGCGGCCGGATTTCTAACCACGCTGTCGTTGATGACCTTCGCCTCCGCCTCGCCGGACTATCTGCCGTGGTTGCTCGGGGTCGTCTTGCTGACCGGCCTTATGCTGCGCCAGGCATGGATAAGCGACTCGCTTATACCGCTCTTCGCCGCGGCAGGCTTGTTCGGCATCGCCTTGGGCTCCTCCGTGCTCGGCTTCAACGGCGACGACGCCCCGGACTACGCGCTGCGCTACGCCGTCGTCCTGCTCGGCGCCGCGAGCTTCCATGCATTGGCGTTCCGCGGACGTATTCCCCGCTCCGCTGCTGACGCCGCCGCGGCCGGTATCGCCCTTTTGCTGCTCGTGCTAAGTCTGCCGTTGTTCGAAGAGCGCTCGCTCTCCACGCTGCTCTATCTCGCCGCGACCACCGGACTAGCCGCGCTCGCCGCCTTGGCCGCCACACGCCTCCAAGACGGCAGGACTTACCTGGCCGCGGCCGCGCTGGCGGCCTTCGCGCACACCTTGCGCGTGAGTTCCGGGCTTGGGGAAGAAGGACTCTCGCCCGTAATCGCGCTGCTCTTTTTCGCCTCGGCGGCGTTCACCGCCTGGCCCTTGGTTGCGGGCGGCGTCTTCCTCAAAGATCGTTGGACGACTTACGCGGCCGCCCTAGCCGGGCCCCTCTGGTTCTTCGCTCTAGGCGCGACCTGGGACAACGCCTTCGGCGACGACATGATCGGCATCGTCCCGCTCGCGCTGGCCGCCCTCTCTCTGGCTGCCGCGATGCGCCTGCGTCAACTAATCGGCGAGGCCGAACCTGCCCTCCTGCGAGGTCTCGTCTGGCTCTCCGCCGTAGCTTTGTCGTTTGTGGCCATCGCTATCCCCTTACAACTCGAGAAGGAGTGGATCACCATCGGTTGGGCGCTACAAGCGTTCGCGCTGTTGCAATTGTGGAAGCGTCTCGATCACCCCGGCCTTAAGTATTTCGCCCTGATGCTGTCGGCCTTCGTCATCGCTCGCCTGATACTGAACCCTGAAGTCTTCGAGTACTACGCCCGCTCCGGGCGTCCCGTCCTCAATTGGATGATGTACGGCTACCTCGTTCCAGCCGCCGCTTTGGTTGGATCAGCCGCCGCCCTCAACAAACTGGAAATCCCCCGGCTGCGCAGCTTCGAGAGAAGCTTCTACCTCAGCGACAAAGCCTGGGGCGCCGTGCTCTGCTTTAGCGGCGCAATCGCCGTCGTTTTCGCTTGGATCAATCTCACCATCTTCGACGCCTTCTCTGCCGGACGCGCCATCGAGTTCACCATGGAGCGGCTGCCCGCGCGCGATCTCACGCTGTCCGCCGCTTGGGCCGCCTTCGCTCTAGGCTTGCTTGCCATCGCCTTCCGCACCAACACGCAAGCCTTGCGTTGGACCAGCTTGGCCTTCCTGTTGCTCACCATTGGCAAGGTCTTTCTCTACGACCTGGGCGAACTCGAAGACCTCTACCGCGTCGCCTCGCTGGTCGGCCTAGCGCTGTCGCTGCTGGCCGTCTCGATCGCCTACCAACGCTTCGTCTTCGGCCGCTCCGTCGCAGAGGATCAATCATGACCCGCTGGCTCGTCTGCCTCTATGCCCTTGCCCTAGGGACGCTCGCCGCGCAACCCAACCCGAGCGACCTTTTCCCCCAACAGGCAGAGGTCTTCGTTGACTCCGCCGGTCTATCGCGTCTGGAGTTGCCCAACGACGTACTCACTCAAGTATCCGCAGATCTATCGGACTTGCGCTTGTTCGATGCGCAAGGCAACGAGGTCCCCTACTCGATCGAATCCGGGCGATCGTTCGTCGAAAACCAAAACGAATTTCGCCCCACCGTCGCGGCGCTGGAGCGTTCCACGAACGAGCCGGAGCGAGGACAGACCACCTACCGCGAGACGTACCGTCTGGACCTGCCCGATCACGTCTCGCTCGCCGGACAATGGACTCTGGCCGCCCGCACGAGCTTGCCCGAGTTCGTCCGCCGTATCAATGTCGAAGCCATCACGCCGGCAGGAACTCGCACGCCGTTGCTACAGGACGCCCCGTACTTCCGCGTGCAACAGTCTCAGGCCGAAAAGTATTCCTTCGAGTTCGACAGCTTCCCCAGCCGGAGCATCGAAGTAAGCATCGAAGGTCAGGGAGCGTCGTTCCTCACGCCGGAGTTCATTCTGTACCAAGGTCCCGCGCGCGGACCGGACAATGCCGATGAAATACCGCTCACGATCTTGCAGAGCTCCGTTGACGCATCCGGCAGGACGGTGCTGGAGGTCGAGCGCCCGCGGGCTGTCGCCGTGACCGCCTTGCGCTTCGCCACGTCAACCCCAACGTTCGTTCGGCCCATCATCGCCATGGACCGCGCGGCCGGACGTCGGGATCGGAACCTCGAGGCATCCGGCAGGATCTTCCGTATCCCCGCCGCTGTTTCCATTGAGCAGGTCGAGGTGAAGATCCAACCCCCTTTGGGAGATCGCCTAATCATCTATGTCCTCAACTACGACAGTCCGCCACTGCAAGACCTGACCGTCACCGCGATCGCCGCTCGGCCGGCCTTGTTGTTCTCGATGCCGCCCGGGCCAGGCGGCGCGCCAGCCGGCATGCTCCGCTTTGGAGGCGGCAGAGCGCAACGGCCGCAATACGATCTAGCTTCGCTGCAGTCCGTAATGCGAGTGGAGAGCGCACGCGGCGTCGAGCTTGCGGCGCCCGGCCAAGCGCGTCTGGGAGCGCTTACAGCCAACGCCGATTACTCCTCCGAACCTCTTTTGAGCTTCGCAGCCCGTCCCGGCGCCGCAGTCGACGCGCGAGCCTACTCGCACATGCGCCCCGTGCAGCTGACGCCCTCGCCTGAAGGGCTGACGCGCATCGAGCTCAGCGTCCAAGACGCCGCCGTTTGTCGGCCGGACTTCGCAGACGTTCGCCTCACCGGCGTCGACTCCGCGCAGTGGCCCTACCTGCTCGACCGTGATGCCCGCCAAGAGTGGCTTGCGCTCGAAGTCGCTTCGGGCGAATCAGAAAATAGCTCCACAACCTACCGCCTGACGTTGCCGGCATCTGTCGCACTGATCGACCGCATCCGCGTTGACTTCCCGGACGCCTATTTCGATCGCACCTATCAACTGACGGCCAAGGTCGACGATCAAGACCAATTTCTGTTTTCCGACCGCCTCTCCAGTTCAGGAGGACACGACGCCCCCATCGAGATCGCGTTCGCCCCGGTTCGAGCGACGGAGTTGACGCTAATCGTATTCGACGGTAACGACCAACCCCTGCCCGCTCCCGCTGTCGAGGGCCGCTTCCCCCTGCCTGACCTCTATACCGTCGCCCCGGCAGGAGACTACAAGCTGCTGCTGGGTTTCCCGGACGCCCGGCCGCCTGTTTACGAACTTTCTCAGGCTTCCTCCACAGTTCTGGCCGCCCGCGCCGGCACGGTCATCCTCGGCGAAGTCGTCGAGAATCCCGTGTTCAGCGCGAGCAGCCGACTCCGTACCGGACCTGGCTCGCAACGCGCCCTATTCTGGATCGCCCTGCTGGCCGCGGTTGGCGTGCTGGCCGTTATGACCCTGAAGACCGTGCGCGGCGAGGCCGGAGGCGCTTCTTAGATCGTCTTGCGCCCTTAGAACGGCCGGTACCTTCGTACTCTCCGGTCGTGAGTCCTTCTCTCCTGCATTTCAGTCCGACCTGCCCATGGAAATTTCCCTCCCGATTCAGACAAACTCAATGGTGGTGCGAAGGCCTCGGCAAGCGTCCAAAACATTCTTGGGCTCCCGCGAAACCTAGACCTTCGGATGCGCTTCTATAGATATTGGGGGTCTCGTTAAATCGTGAAGTTGGTCAACATGCCCAAGGAAGAGTATCTGAACGCCCTGACTGCCAAGATGCAGTCTTGGCGGGAACGCCTTGACGCGCACGAAAATCCGGAAATCGGCGAAAAGTATGAGCAGGTCGTTGATCTGTTGATCGCCTACCAGAGAATGGGCGCTGGCGCATGGCGCCAGGAGGAACAAGCTTTGAACGAGGCCTGTACGGAGTTGGAAAAGGCCCTTCGGCGCTCCTAGCCGCGATTCTTGCCGTTCTGCCTAGGTTGGGGCTATGCTGGCAAGGCGCCATGGCTACCAACACTGAACTCCTTCAAATTGCCCGCCGCGACCGTTCCGCTGCCGAAATCCTCCCCGAACTCAAAAGCCGTTTCAACGCCGAGGCGCTAGCCAAAGGCGTGGTCGTCCGCGAGCTGGGCGACTTCCTTTGGGCTATCGACTCCAAGACTGAGCCCTACCTCTACGTCGACGACCAGCCAACCCCGGCGATGGCCAAACTGGCGGGCTCCGACGTATGGGTTCATTCCGCCCGCCTGTTGCAAGGCCGGGCGCACCGGCATTTCTTCCGGGTCAACGGCGAAATCCACGGAGACGCGGTAGATACCGCCGCCTTTACCGAAGATCACTACCCCAAGCCGGGCGTGGCCCAGGGCAAAGTATCCGAGCACATGGTGCATCGCTCCGGCGTCTATCATGACTGGCCGATTTCCTGGTGGGTTTACGCTTCTCCCGGTTGCGATCCGGCGATACCTTCACCCGTGATGATCTGGTTCGACGGCGAAGCTTTGCTGAGCCGCGAAAACAATGATCGCCTTTTCACGGTCACCGAAAACCTCGTCGCCCAGGGCAAAATTCCGCCGATGCTGCACGTTTTGACGTCGCCCGGTGAAGTCAATCTCGAGACGATGCGCGTCGAAGGCCCCGCCCGGCGCCGCCGCAGCCTGCTCTATGACACAGTCAACGACGACTTCAACAGCATGATCTTCGGCGAAATATTGCCCAAGGTCGAACCGATGTACAAGGTCCGCAAAGACGCTTACTCCGTAGCCGCCAGCGGCCAATCGTCCGGCGCCATTGGAGCCTTCAATATGGCCTGGCAGCGCCCGGATGCCGTCAGCCGCGTCTACTCCAAGATCGGTACTTACACCAGCATCCAATGGCGCTACGGCCAGTCAGATCACGACGAGCGTTTCGGATTTCAGGACCCAGCGGGATTCCTGGACGGCGGCAATCTTTTCCCCTTCTTAATTCGCAAACGCCCGCGCAAGAATATCCGCGTATTCCTCTCCGACGGCGCGTACGATCTTGAGAACAATCACGGCTCGTGGCCGCTGCAGAACATTCAAATGGCCAACTCATTAAAGATGGCCGAGTATGACTTCCGCTTCACCTTCGGCAACTCGCAGCATAATTCGACGCAGGGCGGCGCACAGAACCCGGAAGCCCTGGCCTGGCTATGGCGCGATTACGACCGCAACCGCACTGAGCAAACCTACGTGATGGACCCGGACGAGAAAACCAAACCGTATTTCCGCGTCCAAATTATGAATCGCTAAACGTGCGGGCTGCCTTCTGCCTAGCGGCGCCGCTCTAACCACATAGACGGCTATTCCATGACCAACAGTTTCACTAGAGACTAGGAATGTGACGTGTTGGCAATTTTTCGCAGTACCGCTACTCTTATGGAGCGCCCTACGCAGTTATCCCTAGGAGACTCCTGGCTAATGCTTGGAGGGGAGAAAAATGCAGAGCACCAAACTACGGAATCCCGCCCTTGTGGGCATTTTAGCCTCGCTCATCCTTGCCGCAACGGCCTTCGCGGGCCCGGAAAACAAACCTGCCAAGGTTACTTGGAGTCCGTCACGCGTCGTTAATGCGGACGTCGATGAAGGAACGGGAACCTTCATCGTCGAAGTTTCGACCGACAAGGAAATCCTGAACGCTCAATTGTGGGTTAGCGGTTCGTTAGCCAGCGTCTTGGATTGGGACCCCGCGCCGTTCGACATTTTGGAAGGCGAGACCGTCGAGATTTCGTTCACGCTCTTGGAGACGCCTGACGAAGCCGGCCGCACGCTCGGCGGAACCGTACACCTCCGCGCCGACGGCAAGAACCTCGCCAAGCCGCTCAACCTGAGCCTCAAGAAGTCTGGCGACGACGAAGACCCCGTCGAAGGCGGAGAAGAGGAAGGCGAGGACGGTATCATCGACGACTCCGGTAGTCTGCCCATCTCGTGGCTCGTCGGCGAAGAGGAAGAGCAGAGCGAGCTGTCGCAAATCACTCCCGACCTATTCGATGAAGAAGGCCTCGCGCAGATCTATCTCGCGGCAAACCGGCCGCTTGAGAACGTGCAACTCTGGCTCACTCCATCGCTCAGCGAATGCGTGATCGCCTATTTGCCCGAGGACTTGGTTTCCGAGGAAGGGGTTCTTGAGATCGACGATCAAGGAAGACTCGTGCTCATCGCCGAAGGCACGCAGGTTCCTGTGATTCTTGAGTTGGTCAACCCGGCCGATGAACTCGGCTCCTGCGGCGGTACGCTGCACGTCCGCAGCTTCGTCAAGTCGAAGAGAACTTGGCCGGCCGTCTTGGGCTTCGCACTCGGCGAACCGGAGGAAGAAGAGGAACAGGAAGAGGTTGCTCCGAGCGCCATCGTGGACGCCGCAAACTTTGAACTGGGACCTGTCGCTCCCGGCCAGATCGTCTCGATCTTCGGCTTGGGTATCGCGCCAGAAGAGCTTTCGATTCCTGAGTTAG
This sequence comes from uncultured Bryobacterales bacterium, assembly GCA_964649285.1. GTDB lineage: Bacteria > Acidobacteriota > Terriglobia > Bryobacterales > UBA6623 > CAMPKL01. The sequence continues at coordinate 8,805 of CAZYOX010000139.1, forward strand.
AAGACGGCGCCTACCCCGAAGACGTCAGCGGAATCATCGTCCTAGCGGATGGCTACTTCATGCCTCTGATGGCTGCCGGCCGCGGTCAAATCAACGGTATTGTTCCAGCCAGCGTGAAGGGCCATCAAGTCGACTTCGTCGTGATTAACAAGGGCAAAGCTTCTGCGCCGATGACCGTGGACCTGAAGAAGGTCGTCCCGCGAATCTTCAGCGCCTTCGGCACGGGCTCGGGGCAAGCGGCGGCGGTCAATCCGAGCGGCGTCCTCAACGGCGGCGCCTCGCCCGCAAGCGTCGGCAGCCACCTCAGCTTCTGGGTGACGGGCCTGGCCGATACGTCGGATCCCGAGTTCGACCCCTCGGCGATCGCGGAAGAGGCCGACCCCCTGCCCTTCCCCATCCGCGTCTACATCGGCGGACAGCAGCAAATCCTGCTCTACGCCGGAACCGCACCGGGAATGATCGAAGCGGTTACGCAAATCAACATCGAGATCGCGCCGGATACCCCGACCGGTCCTCAACCGATTCACATCGTCGTCGGCGCCGAAGAGAGTCCTGAAACGACCACGGTAGTCGTCGAATAACGACGTTTCCTCCTCCCAATCGAAACAAGGGGGCCGCCTGGCGTGGCCCTCTTTCCTTTGGCTCTAGTCGACGATGGCCTGGTAAATCAATGCCCGCAACTTGCCGTGGTCGTCGAGACCGCCAGAGGGCAGCAGCTGCGTGAAGTAAACGACCACCATGTCTTCCACGGGGTCGACCCAATACGTGGAGTGATAAGCGCCGCCCCAGCCGTATTCGCCGACTGAGCCGGGAATGCCTCGTTCGCCAACATCCTTCACGACCGAAAAGCCCAAGCCGAAGCCTTCGCCTGGACGGAACTCCAAGCCGTGCAGGTGATCGGTCGTCATCAGTTCCACCGTCTTGCGGCTGAGGATGCGTGCGCCGTCGAGTTCGCCGCCGTTCAACATCGCCTGCAGAAAGCGCGCGTAATCCGTTGCGGTCGAGAGCAATCCGGCGCCGCCTGAGAAACTCTTGCGCGGACCGTCGACGTACTGGCCTTGGCTTTGCATCGTTCCTTCATTAGGTGCGCGCACGATCTTGCCGTCTTGAATGGAATAGACCGTGGCGAGACGCTCGCGCTTCTCGGACGGCAAATAGAAGTACGTGTCTTGCATCTGTAGCGGCTCGAAAATGCGCGTCCGCAAAAAGACGTCAAGCGGCTGGCCGCTGGCGACCTCGATGATCGCGCCGAGGATATCGATGCTGTAGCCGTAGATGTACTTCTCGCCAGGCTGCGCGTCGAAAGGCAATTTCGCCAGGCGCGCGATCGTCTCGCGAATCGGCTCATCGCGATGAGCGAAGTACCAGTCTTGAATGCCGGCGGCTTCCCACTGATCCTCGGCGGGTCCGTGGCCATAGCTTGAGCCCGAAGTATGCGTCAGCAAGTCGCGGATCGTCATCGGACGCTTAGCGTCCACGATGTCGTAGCCGCCACCCTGCTTCGCGACGGCGACTTTGGTGTTCGCGAACTCCGGCAAATACTTGCTGGCCGGGTCGCCAATCAGCAGCTTGCCTTCTTCCTGCAGCATCAAGATGCCGGTGCTGACCAGCGCCTTGGTCTGCGAGGCTATGCGGAAAATCGCGTCGTCGCTCATCGGCGACTTAGCTTCCATGTCGCGCTGCCCGAACGAGCGGAAGTAGGC